>JBCDHV010000093.1:0-10446 GCA_038749615.1 Bacteroidota bacterium | reverse complement strand
CGTCGACTGAGCCCACGACGCGCACGTCGGCCTGCCCGAGCATCGCGATGGCGGCAAACCCGTCCGTTGATTCCCCCTGCGGTGCGTTGCCCACGACGGCCGGCCGGGTCGAGACCACGAGCACTTCGTCCGCATCTTTGGTGTCGAGCGAGACTGCGCCGGCCTTCACGCCGACGACCGTGCCGGCGTCGAGGCCACAGGCGGAACTGGAACAGCCGGCGATGGGGAGGTACTCGGCGTAGTCCGCCCCGGTGGTCTTGTATTGCACGCCGCCGGCCCCATTGCCATCGATCTCACCGACGACGGTACCGCCACCGTCGAAGAAGGCGATGAAGTTGGCCCCGTTTCCGGGGTTGGAGGTCGGAGCGACCCGGAGGGCGAGCACGTCGGAGCTGCTGCTGGAGCCGGCGTTGTCGATGTAGGCAACGTAGGAGGTCGTAAAGTTGCCGTCATTGGTCGAGGGCGTGCTCTGGATGTAGGCCCCGTAGCGGCCGGCCCCCTCGACGCGGATGCCGTCCATGCCGGCGCTTCTGACGCGTACTCCGTGCATGTCTGCCCGCCCGACGGAGAGGCCCGAGCCTTCGGCACCCGCGACCTCGAATCCGTTGTCTGCGTTGTCGAGGGAAGTGGAGCTCGGCGTGCCGGCGCTCTCGACCCGCACGCCATCCATGCCGGCGCTTCTGACGCGCACGCCATCCATGCCGGCGCTTCTGACGCGCACGCCGATCCTGTCTGCCTGTCCAACGAAAAGTCCATTCCCGCTAGCCCCGCTGACCTCAAACCCGTTGGATTCAAAGTCAAAGGAAATCGAACTCGCAGGGCCAGCGCTTCTGACGCGCACGCCATCCGAGCCGGCCTGTCCGACGTAGAGTCCGTGCCCTTCGGCTCCGTTGACCTGAAATCCGTTGGGAGAGCTGTCCGGGACCGAAAAACTCGGCGTGCCGGCTCGCTCGATCACGATGCCATCGTCGTTCGATGGAGCCTCAAACGGTAGTCGAAGACCGAGCGCGTACGGAGCCGCCAGCACCGCTGTCCGCGGCGTCAACTCGGCCCCACCATCGACGCTTACCCCGAGCCAGAGCGCTCTGTCGAAGGCGCCATCCGGCAGGGCCGTGACCGAACCGAGTGCGACCTGATAGACGCCGGCATCGACCGGAACGCTGGTCTGCGTTTCGTCCCAGATGTCGCTCCCTCCGGTGGCCTGTCTGTAGAGGCTGAACTCGAGGTCGACGCTGTCAGAGACCGGCGCGCCGTTGAGCTCGAGGTAGCCCTGGTAGCTGATCTGAGCCGGCACGGTTTGGCCGTGGGCTGTTGCAGCGAACAGGAGGACGGCGAGGAGACAGAGAACACGCATGGCTGGATCGTGGTGCGTTGTGCGAGGGTACGTCGGACGTACAAGGTACAGCGCACCGGGAGCCTTTACCGTGCGGCCAACGCTTCGATCATCCGGCGTAACTCGTCGAGTTCGTGTTGCTGCTGGCTGTTTTGCTTGCGTAGGTCGTCAATCTCGTGCTCTTGCTGTTCGTTGCGCTCCCGTTCGGCGCGTAGCAGGTCGCTGAGGACTTCGGTGCGGTTCAGCCCAACGGCGACGTTGACGGTGCCCTCGCCGGCTCCCGGTTTCGTGCTCCACGCGCGGCCGATCAAACGGTTCAGCATCTCTGGAGTGATCTCGCCGGCCGGCACCGCCACCGCCGTCCCGTCGCCCCGGCCCGAGGCCAGCACGTAGTCGCCAGCGTCGACTGAGCCCACGACGCGCACGTCGGCCTGCCCGAGCATCGCGATGGCGGCAAAGCCCTCCGTCGATTCCCCCTGTGGCGCGTTGCCGACGACCGCCGGCTGGGTGGAAACGACGAGCACTTCATCGGCCCCTTCGGTCGTCAGCGAGACTTTGCCGGCCTTCACGCCGACGACCGTGCCGGCGTCGAGGCCACAAGCGGAACTGGAACAGCCGGCGATGGGGAGGTACTCGGCGTAGTCCGCGCCGGTGCTCTTGTACTGCACGCCGCCGGCCCCATTGCCATCGATCTCACCGACGACGGTACCGCCACCATCGAAGAAGGCGATGAAGTTGGCACCGTTGCTGGGATTGGAGGTCGGAGCGACTTGGAGGGCGAGCACGTCGGAGCTGGTGCTGGAGCCGGTGTTGTCGACGTAGGCAACGTAGGAAGTCGTCAAGTTGCCGTCATTGGTCGAGGGCGTGCTCTGGATGTAGGCCCCGTAGCGGCCGGCACCCTCGACGAGCAGGCCATCCATGCCGGCACTTCTGACGCGTACCCCGTGCATGTCTGCCCGCCCGACGGAGAGGCCCGAGCCTTCGGCACCGTTGATCTCAAATCCGTTGGACGCGCTGTCAGAGAAATCGGCGCTCGGCGTGCCGGCGCGATCAATACGCACACCATCCACGCCGGCGCTGCTGACGCGTATCGCCTCCCTGTCCGCTCTACCAACGTAAAGTCCATTCCCCTCAGCGCCGTTGATCTCAAACCCGTTGCCTGAAATACGTACGAATGCCGTACTCGGCGTGCCAGCTCTCAAGACACGCACGCCATTGCGGTCGGCCTGCCCGACGTAAAGTCCATTTCCCTCAGCCCCGTTGACCTGGAACGCGTTGGATTCACTACTCGAGTTCGTTGAAGTCGGCGTGCCGGCTCGCTCGATCACGATGCCATCGCCGTTCGAAGGAGCCGCGAACGGGAGCTGAAGACCGAGCGCGTACGGAGCCGGCAGCAGCGCCGTCCGTGGCGTCAGCTCGCCACTGCCATCGATGCTCACCCCGAGCCAGAGCGCCGCATCGAACGCGCCAGACGGCAGGTTCGCAACTGAGCCGAGGGCAACCTGATAGACGCCGGCATCGACCGAGACACCAGTCTGGGTCTCAGTCCAGAGAGCAAAGCCCCCGGTGGCCTGCGTGTAAAGGTTGAACACGAGATCGACACTGCCAGAGACCGGCGCGCCGTTGAGCTCAAGGTAGCCTTGGTAGCTGATCTGGGCCGGCACAGTTTGGCCCGAAGCAGCCGTGACGAACGAGAGGGCGGCGAGTAGGCAGAGAACACGCATCGGTTGCACGGATGAGGAGTGAGGCCGGCCCGTACCATCTCAGGGGTCCTCTCGGTGCGTCCTCTCGGTGCACAGCCGAGCGTGAGGGGATGTGGTGTGAGCGTTGTGAGCGGGTCCGGCCAAAGAACACGCTACCGGTATATACGCAAAGGGCGGGCAAAACTGGACAGGCGCGCGAACGTGCGATGTCGCGGGCGGGTGCGCCGGACGTAAGGGCCTGGTCTTACTACCGGCGGAAACGGAACAGCCGAAACAACCACGTCCAGGGTGAGGGGCGGTCCAGAGGCGTCATGGGTGTCGAGCGCGCGGTAGGAGCTTCTGGTGGTGGGCTCGTCTCAGTATGCTCCGCGAGTTCTGGGACAGGCCGGTTGCGGAGAGCCGCACGTCGCGCTTCAAGTTCACCGATGGGGGCGTGCTCGGTGGGAGACGGTCGGCCCCAATAATGCTTCCCGTCTTGGCTGGTCCGGTCGAACTGCGCGTGGTCGTGCCAGTGCCGGTAAGCAGCGTCCACGTTGAGTTGGCTTCGGGCGGCTTCGCGTCGATCCATGTCGCAGAGTGGCAGTTGTGAAGTGTATGGCGGAAGTTCTGTCACTGTCGTCCATGCTACGCGCAAGCCGTGAACCTAGTTGAAACATTTTCTGAGGAATTGAACGCAGCCATCTCGCAGGGGCCTGTGCTGGTGGCGGTAAGCGGAGGGCTCGACTCGGCCGTGCTGCTGGATGTGGCGGTGCAGGTCGCCTCAGAGGAGAGTCGTCCTCTCGCCGTGGCGCACGTGAACTACGGGCTGCGTCCCGAAGCGGATGACGACGAGCAGTTCGTGCGTGCGAGGGCAGCCGAATATGGCGTGCCGGCCCATGTGCTAAACGATCCGTTCGACGCCGGCCCGAACCTGCACGACCGCGCCCGCCGGCATCGCTATGCCTTCTTCGAGCGCGTGGCGAAGGACACCGGGGCCGTTGCTGTGCTCACGGGCCATCACGCCGATGACCATGCGGAAACACTCCTGCTGCAACTCTTCCGGGGTGCTGGGCTCGCCGGGCTGGCTAGCCTGAAACCGACGCGGCCGCTGGGAGAGACGCTGCTCGTCCGGCCGCTGCTGCGTGTTTCCCGGCAAGAAATCGAGACCTACGCGAAGGCCCGAGGCCTGACCTGGCGCACCGACACGAGCAACCTCGACCCGCGCTTTGCCCGCGGCCGGCTCCGCACCGAACTCCTCCCACAGATCGAAGCGCTCTACCCTGGATCCACCGCTGCCATCGCTCGCGCCGCTCGCCATCTGCAAGCCCTCGACGAGACCATCATCCGCACCAAACTCACCAAAGACCTAGACGCCGCCACTCTCCCCGAGGAAGACCAGCCCACCAACCCGCCAACCCATCCACCCATCCACGCTCTACGCATCCACACCCTACACATCCACACCTTACAAACCCACCCCCCCGCCTGGCAGCGCCAACTCATCCACGAGGCGCTGAAACGATTTCTCCCCGACGTGCCGCGCGACGCAGCGTTCGTCGAGCGCGTGCACGGCTTGATCGACGCGCAAGTGGGGCGATCTGTAGAGGCTGGGGCCGGCCGGGTGTGGCGCGAGCCGGGTCGGTTGCGGTTCGAGCGGGAGCCTCAGACCGGCTTTGCGCCCGTCGAACTCACGTTCGGGCAGTCGGCCGCAACGCCGCTCGGGACCGTTTCGATTAGCGAGCCAATGGAGCAAGACGACGCCAAACAGGAGCCTGGAGCCAGGGAGGGCGTCTTCGTCAGCGCCAACGCGTTGCCGGCACCGCTGCTGCTCCGCCCGTGGCGTGCCGGCGACCGCATCCGGCTCCCTAACCTCGGCCGAAAGCGCATCAGCGATCTCCTCTCCGAAGCCAAGATTCCCCGCGCCGACCGTCCGGCGGTGTGCGTCCTCGAAGCCGGCGGCGAGATCGTCTGGGTGCCCGGAGTGCGTGTGGCGGATGTGGGCGGCTCCGGGTGGGTGGTGCGGTTGCGCTGGGCTCCCTCTCGGGGTTAATGAGGCGGCGTCGGCTTGGATGTGGCAAATGTTGCAAGGTGGCCGTGTGGCAGGGTCTTAGAACAGATCGACGTGGGGAAGGGAGAATCTGAGTGCAGAGAGGCTTAGGAGACGAAACAGGCCCTCAAGTGTGGCAGATGTTGCAAGATGGCAGAGTTCGTTGCCACATTGCCACACCTGCCACAGAGCCACATGGAAAGCAAGTGGTGCAAGGTGGCAGATGTAGCAACCATCCTCAGCCACCCAACCAGCGCCAGGCCCAGGCTAGCGCAGCCCCGAAACCCATCGCCGGCGTGACGAGGACGGACAGCACGACTAGCGCTAGGAACAGCGGGTTGCCTACGAACAGGAGGGCGCGGTACTGCAGGAGGAGGTCCTTGCCTTGGCTGACGAGCCGGCGCAAATCGAGCAGGAGCCGGATGACCTGTCTGGGACGCTCAGCCGCAAACTTGACGGGAGTACCGCTGCCGGCGGCCTCCCGCACGAGCCCAAGCCGGGTGGCGAGCGCTTCCCGGACCTGCTGCGGGATCTTCAACGCCGCACCGAGCACCAACGCATAGCCGGCGAGCACCGCGGCCGGCAGGCTAAAGAGCAGCAAGACCGGGACTGCCTCGCCGGCATGCCCGGCCTGAATGGCTCCCTGAAAAAGCCCGCTCCATAGGCCAAGAGCCGCCAAGGATGCCAAGCCAGCCAGCCACCACACCACGCGGCGTGCTTTTCGAACGAGGAGAAAGAGTCGGTGCATGCGGGTTTGGTGTTTAGTGTTTGGTGTTTAGTATGTAGCGCTGACTGCACCTGCCGGCTAGGAGCTACCAACTCTGCGGCCGGGCAAGTCTCATGTTAGAGGCCTAGTGCGGCTGCAACCAAGGTCCAAACACCAAACACTAAATACTAAACCCTCGTGCGTAGCACGATAACCCTCGGCCTGCTGCTGCTCTTCGGATCAGGTTGCGCACGAACGCAGCCAGACGCAGACCCGTCATTCATGGACCGCGCGACTTCTCTTCCCGATTCGCTCTCGGTAATCTTCGGGCAGGGCGGTGGCTTTGCGGGCCTGTGGAATGGATACACGGTGCAACCCGATGGCCTCGTGCTGAAATGGCAGGGCTACGTAGCCGAAAATAACGCGCAGGCGTACGGCCGGCTCGATACCGCCGGCATGCAAACGCTCTGGCACGCGCTCTCCGAGGCCGATATCATGCACGCGGAGAGCCAGCCGATCGGCAACGTGACGGCGTACGTGCGCGTCACGGCCGACACCGCCACGCACCGCGTCTCGTGGCGCCCACGGCCCGTTGGTGTCGAGGGCGCTACGAAGCTCGATACGCTCATGCATAAACTCGACGCCCTCGTCTTGGGCCACAAGCAGGAGGAATAATCACCACTGGGCACCTTCCTGGTGGCCTGTTTCACGCCGAAAGGGCGATACGTGCAATAGAACGAATCCCTGCACACGCTCTTTCCCTTCATCCCCATACCCCATGCGCACGCTTCTCGTACTGGCCGCCGGCTTCGGTCTGGCGCTCTCGGTTTCTGCTCAGAAGTTTACCAACCCGCCGGCCATCCCGGATGCACAAGACCAGCCGGCCGTCACCGCAGGGTCGCTCGATCAACTCGAGTTCGGTACCGCACGCGTCGCCGATCAGCTCGTTGATCGCCAGCCAGTCACGCTGCGCCCCTTGACGGTCTCTGGCGGGCCCCTGCTGACGCGTGCGTCCAAGACCCCTGGTGCCTTTCCGCTCGATTCGCGCTTCCGGGTCACGTCGGCTCCGGACGGCACGGTACGGTGGCTCGAAGGTGACCTGGGCCGGCTCTCGTTCACGCCAGGCAAAGCTGCCCGTCCAGACGCCGTATCAGCCGGGGCGATGGACGTGCTCGTCGAGCACCGAGCCGTTCTGGGACTCGATGATCCAGCGGACGAACTGAAACCTTGGCGCGTCGAAGTAGACGAGGTGGGGCACACGCATGCGCGCTTCGAGCAGGTGTATCAGGGCTTGCCGGTGTGGGGCCGGGACTTGTACGTGCACTTCGACGAAACGGGGGCCGCCTACGCGCTCAACGGGACGTACGAAGCCACACCCCGAGGGCTCGACACCAAGCCGGCGCTCGCAGCCGCAACGGCCGATCAGGCGGTCATCGATGATCTGAAACAGCTCGGCCGCTGGCAACCGCTCGCGCCGGCCGTGGCCGAATGGCTCGGCGTTGAAGACGAAGCCCCCCGGTTGGTCGTCTACCCGATGCGGACGGGCGAGACGCGGCTGGCCTACGAGGTGACGCGGCACGCCAGCCTCGTGGAGCGCTACACCTATTTGATCGACGCCCAGACCGGCGACGTGCTCAACCGGATCGCTCAGCACTGCGCCTTGCACAACCACGGCGAGGCCCCGGATCTCTCCGGGGTGACGCTCCAGGTCCCCGAAGCGCCGGCTGAAGCGCACAGCCACACAAGCGGTGCCTTCACCACGGCAACGGGCGTTGATCTCAACGGTGTGCAGCAGCAGATGCGGGTGTTCGAAGCGGCCGGCGGGCCGTTCTACATGCTCTGGGACCTCCCGAACATCGACATCAGCCAGCTCAACCTGCCTTCCGATCTCCATGAACTCGGCGGCGGAACCACGATCACCGCAGTCGCACCCAACACCGACTTCAACGAGAGCGTCCAGCTCCAATACGTCCAGTCTGGCAACAACGCTTGGAACGATCCAGCATCGGTTTCGGCGCACGTCAACATGGAGGTGTCGTACCGGTACTTCAACCAGACCTTCGGCCGGCGCGCCATCGACGACCGCGACCAGAGCATCGTCTCCATCATCCACGTTTCCGATCAGGGGCAGGGGATGGACAATGCCTTCTGGACGGGCCGCTTCATGGTCTACGGCGACGGGGCGACGACCTTCAAGCCACTCGCTGGTGGGCTCGACGTGGCCGCGCACGAAATGAGCCACGGCGTCATCGAACACACCGCCGGCCTCGTGTACGAATTCCAGTCGGGCGCGCTCAACGAGTCGTATGCTGACGTCTTCGGGGTGATGGTCGACCGGGAAGACTTCGCCGTCGGGGAGGATGTCGCCAGAAACGCACGGGCGTTGCGGGACATCGCGAATCCTGGTGCTCCCGATCTCATTGCGCAGCAGCCAAGGACGATGAGCGAGTTCTTTTTCGTCGATCCCAGCACGCCGCCGACGCCGGAAAACGACAATGGGGGCGTCCACATCAACAGTGGCATCACCAACCACGCGGCCTACCTCTCGATTCAAGCGCTTGGCTTTGAGGCCGTCGAACGAATCTGGTACGACGCGCTCTCGACGTGCCTGACGCGCAACAGCCAGTTCGGCGACGCCCGCCGGTGCCTCGTCGCCTCAGCCCAGAAACTGAACGGTGGCAACGCCGCTAACGCCGTTGCTCAGGCCTTCGATGCCGTGGGGATCACAGACGAGACAGGGGACGATCAGAACGGCGATGCGAACGATGTGCCGGCGGTCCAGGGCGGTTCGCAAGTCATCGTGTTCATGCTGAGAGACGGCGAGATCGGCTTCTACGACATCAACAACAACGCCGCCGCTCTGTTCGATGATGGCTCCGGCGTACCGATCCGCGCTCTCGTCACGTCCGATGGTTTTCGGAGCCAGCTCTCGACACCGCTCGACGGCTCGTTCGTCTGGTTCTTGCACGAGTCGGGCAACATCGGGGGCATCGATCTCCGTAACGGGCTGGGCAACATCACGTGGGGCACGCTGCAGCGGGATAATATTTCGAACCTCGGCCAACTCCGGAACGCGGTCGTTGCACCGGATGCCTCGTTCATCACGTTCACCCGGGACGACCTCAACGACGACTCGATTTATTTCACGGATGGGAGCCAGGTTCTCCAGGCCGAGATTCAGCCGACGTTGTCTCAAGCCGGCGTCTTTGCACCGACCGTCAACTTCGTGGATGTCATCTCGTGGTCGCGCAACTTCGAGGATCCTCGGCTCGCGTTGGACGCGTTCAACTCGAACGGTTTCGGCAGTGACGAGGGGTTCTGGAGCATCTACGAACTCGATCTCGCTTCAGGCCAGACCTTCAACCTGATTCCGAGCCAGCCGTCGAACATCAGCATTGGTAACATTACCTACAGCAACACCGATCCGGATCTCATCGCTTTCAATGTGATCGATGAGAATGGCGAGTGGGACATTTTCGTCGCCAACAACGAAACCGGTCAGTTGGCGGCCTTGGGCATTGCGAACATCCCATTCCAGGGCGGGGCCAGCATCACCGATGGGGAGCGGCCCTCGTTCTCCCCAGACGATTCCCAGATCGTGTTTACGACGTCCCAGTTCCCAGGCTTCGTCTTCACCGACGGGCAGTCGTTTGGAACCCTGGATCTCCAAGTCGACGTGTTTCACCCGCACTGGTTCGTCCTGGGTGGCATCGTCACGATCGACACGGAAACGGACGAGTTGCCCTCGTCCATGCGTCTTGCCGGCAACTATCCAAACCCGTTCAACCCGACGACCCAGATCGCGTTCGACCTCGCCGAGCCGGCTGAAGTGACGCTGGACGTCGTTGACCTGACCGGCCGGACCGTCCGCACGCTCGTGGCCGGCCCCGTGGCTGCCGGCAGTCACACCGTCCGCTTCGACGCCACCGACCTGCCGTCCGGCACCTACCTCGCCCGCCTCACCGCCGGCGACGCGGTGCAGACCCGGAAGATGGTGTTGGTGCGGTAGGGGGAGTGAACGGTTAAGCAGCCAGCCGAAAGGCGCCAGGTTCAACCGTGGCAGTGTCCTGTACAGCCGTTGCATGCAACGGCTGTACGGCGTTAGCGTTACGTTCCACCGAGAGCCATCCGGGGATAGCGCCTTCGTTCAACAGCAGCCATACATCCCAATTCATAATTCAATCCAAACCGCGTTTGGATACCGCCTCCACCAAGTGAGTTGCCGTTTGGCGTACCGGCGGGTGTTGCGTTTGAGCAGCCGGACCATTTCGGCTCGGTCGATGTCGCCTCGGAGAAACTGCAGGGGCTCCCGGTAGCCGATGGTCTGCAGCGGCGAGAGCGTGAAATCGATGCCGGCGTCGAGGAGGCCTTGGACCTCGTCGAGCAGGCCGGCCTCCAGCATCTGGTCTACCCGTTCGTTGATCCGGGCGTAGAGCACCTCGCGGGGCCGGTCGAGGACGTAGAGCTGGAACGTGGGCCGGCCAGGGTCAGGCGGAGTGAAGAACGAGGACAGCGGCCGGCCCGTGCCTTCGTAGACTTCGAGCCCGCGTAGCAACCGCTGCGATTTGGTGGGGTCGAGGGTCTCCGCAAAGGCTGGGTCGGCGCGCTGGAGTTCGGCGTAGAGCGCGTCTGCGCCTTCCGTTTCGAGCCGGCGGACGAGCCGAGGCCGGATGGCCGG
>JBCDHV010000092.1:0-10498 GCA_038749615.1 Bacteroidota bacterium | reverse complement strand
TCTTGCCCCATAACCAGCACGCGACGGTCGGCTTCCATTGCCTGGCGCAGCCCCTCGGAAACGGCATCGATATAGCGAATCGTCTTTGTTTCCCCAGCTTGCTGCTCGACCGCTGGCATCGCGGGTGCGAACAAGTCGGCACGCTCACGCTCGTGCGTGCTCTCAACGGCCGGCTGGGCGAGGGCAAACTCGGCCGCGGCCTCGATTTCGACGTTGAGATCCTTTTCGATGACGGCCAAATCGCTCATGGTGAGCGCACTTTCAGCCAGTATCGTCTGGCGGAGCCGCGTGACTGGATCTTTCTGCGCCCAGTGATCCATCAATTCTTGCGGCACGTACTTGGTACCTGACGCTTCTTCATGCCCACGCATGCGAAATGTCTTCATTTCCAGGAGCGTCGGGCCTTCGCCCTTCCGGCCCCGTTCGGCTGCCCGTGCAACGGCGTCGATGACCGCGAACAAGTCGTTTCCGTCGACGATTTCGGCTTCCATGCCGTAGCCGAGGGCTGCATCGGCCAGATCGTCGGCACGGATCGCCTCATCCGTCGGGGTCGACAGGCCGTACCCGTTGTTCTCGATCACGAAGATGACGGGCAAGTCCCACACGGCAGCAAGGTTGAGCGCCTCGTGAAAATCGCCTTCTCGCGTCGCACCGTCGCCAACGAGCGCCAGCGCTACCCGGTCGCGCTTGCCCATTTGGGCGCCTAGACCAAACCCACAGGCTACGGGCAACATGGCCGCCAGGTGCGAGATCATCCCAACGATGTTCTTCTCCGGCAGGCCAAAATGAAACGTCCGGTCTCGGCCGTTGGTGTAGCCGCCGGCTTTGCCCATGAGCTGGCAGAACAGGCGGTCGAGCGGAAGGCCTCGGCCGGTCCACACGCCCAAATTCCGGTGCATCGGCAGCAGGACATCACTCGGGCGCAGCGCCCAGGTGCAGCCAACGGCGATGGCTTCCTGGCCGTAGCCGCTGAACCACTTCGAGATCCGGTTGTGGCGGATCAGCCGCAGCATTTTCTCCTCGATCAGCCGAGGCTTGAGGAGCGCCGCATAGAGGTCGAGCCAAGGCGTGTGACCGTCGCCGGCCGCTCGGGAAGTGGTGGACGCCGAGGCGGTGGTGTGAGACACAGCGGTCTGGTTGGAGGACCCGGCTTCGCCCACAGGATCACTGCCCTTTTCCGAGCAGTGCTGTACGGACGGTGGCGAAGAGAATCTTTAGATCGAGCCGGATGCTCATGTTGCTGATGTAGGCGAGGTCGTACTTCACCTTTTGCTTCACGTCCTCGACCGTTTCGTCGTACTTCCACTTGACTTGGGCGAGGCCCGTGATTCCAGGCTTCACCCGAAGCCGGCGGGTGTAAAGCGGAACTTGTTCGACAAGCTTCTTGACGAAGAACGGGCGCTCGGGGCGTGGCCCAACGAGACTCATGTCCCCGACGATCACGTTGACGAGTTGCGGAATCTCGTCCAGGCGCGTTTTCCGCAGCCATCGGCCCATCGCCGTGTAGCGAGGATCATTTTCGGTGGCCCAAACCGGCCCTGTGCCGCTCTCGGCATCCTGGCGCATCGTTCTGAACTTGAACATCAGGAACGACTCGCCGTCCTGCCCCACACGCTCCTGCTTGTAAATCGCAGGCCCTGGCGAAGTCAGCCGTACCATGATGCCGACCGCAATCCAGACCGGCAGGCCGATGAGGAAAATGGCGCTGGCGATGGCCAGGTCGAGTAGGCGCTTCGCGTTGCGCTCCCAAGGCCGCATCGGCTCGGGCAGGACTTCGATCAGTGGAAGGCCGTAAATCTGCTCGGTCCGGGCCATGCCGCCGAGGATCTGGTAGTAATCCGGCACGAGCTTGAGCCGGACCGGCATGCCGTCACAGACTTGCAGGACTTCGGTGAGCCGGCCCTGGTCGTCCGGGCCAAGCATGAGCAACACGTCTTGCACTTCGTAGCGCTCGACAATGGCCGGAAGGTCCTGAATGGACCGCAGGTCTTCCACAGGGAACACGTCCATTCCGGGGACAGCACCAGGAACACGCGTTTCAAGAAAACGCTTGGCTCCATCTCCGCCGCCCACCATCATTGTGGCTTCCGGCGTAGTCACGGTCTCTTCAACCGGATGCATCTGGATGGCTCCAACGATGCGCAAACCAGGTGCCGGATGCTGTACGATTTCGTTGTAGAGCTCGTGTACACGGTCACTCCAGCCAACGACCATCGCTTTCCGGAGACCGTACCCGCGTTCGAGCGCAGCGATCTGGAGCGACCGCATGGTGACCCGGCCGGTGGACGCCGCTACCAACATGACGGCCCAGTACAGAAGCAAATTGAGACGGGACGAGCCGGCCGTCAGCATGGTGTCGTAAAACGCGAAGAACAGGCCCAGGCTACCAAACGTGATGATCTTCACGATGAGCGCTAGCTCGTCGAACCGGCTCGGGGCGTACTGCTCTCGGTAGAGGCCGGCAAACAGGAAGGCTAGCATCCAGATCACCGCAAAGAAGAGCATCGCCACGAACGGCCACGGAGGCTCCGGCCCAGGCGTCACCCATTCCCATCGGAACCGCGCCATGTAGTAAAACAGGAAGCCCAGACTCAGGAAGAGAAAGTCTGTGACAACCAGAGCCGTAAGTTCGAGACGACGAAGCACGTAAGAGAAGGGGTCGGGGGGCGAGGCGCTTTGGGGAAGTCGCAATCAACGCAAGCTATCCACAACTGAAGCAAGGATCAAGACTGAATGCGGTCTTCATCCCCTGCGAGTCAGACGGGTGTCCTGTTGGACCGCTCGGCATCCAGAATATTCCAACCGTGCGAACTGCGCGGGGCGACCAACCTGATCGCATGGTCCCTGCTATCGTAGCGTGAACCTGAAGGTAATCGTTCCCGTCTGGTTCTCTTGCGGAACGTCCGGGGCGAGCGGGTTGAACTGCCATTGGCGGAGCGCCTGCATGACCGATTGTTCGAGCGAGGCATTCCCTTTGCGAAGCGGCAACACGCGCACGATCCGGCCACGCGGGTCGACTGTGATCCGGACCTGGATGACGGCATTCACCTTGTCGGCGTAGTTCGGAAGGCGCGTTCGTACCGGCGTCCGGTCGATCCCTTCGAGCACGTAGGGTGCCGCTTTTTCTTCGTCATCCCCCCGGCCGGCATCCCCTGTGTCCGCTCCCGTCGAGCCATCAGGCTGGCCTCCGCCCGTGGTCCGCGGCGAGGCCGGCTGGGATTCGGTTTCCCGAGTATCTGCCGCTTCAGTACGCTGCTCGGGTGCCACGACGTCCGTCTCGGGCTCGTTGATCTGCTCGTCTTCCAGCGTCTGCTCGACATCCGGGACATCGACCGGCTTCGAGTCTTCCGCCGGCGACTGCTCGGGCTCGACTTGCTCGGGTTGGGGCTCTTCTGTCGGCTGATCCGGTTCTTGCGTAGGCTCCGGGGACTCTTGAACCGGCCGGCCCTGTGCAAACGCCCCCATCTCGACTTCGATGAAGCCGACCGCCGGTTCGGCCGGGCTCGTCTCCACGAAGATGAAGCCGAGCAACAGCAGCAGGTGCACGCCAATGCTGACGCCCATGCTTAGCCAGTCACGTTGGGTCATCGGTCAGACGGTTTGGTGGGTGAGAGTCCGGCTGGTGTGAAGAAACGTACGAATTGCCGTGCTAGTTCGCAGGGGCCGTCCCTGCCTTCTGGCTAAGCTCGTCCATGAACCGCTGTGCCAGGGCGTCTGCTTCGTCCGTGGTGCCAGCCTCGGCGTACACGCGAAGAATGGGCTCCGTGTTGGATTTGCGGAGGTGCACCCAGCCGGCGTCGAAGTCGAGCTTCACCCCATCGACGGTCGAGATCCGTGCCTCCGCATCGCTTGCGTAGCGCTCGGCGATGCCGGCGAGTACAGCGTCTGGGTCGGCATCGCCGAGGGGGAGTTTGTTCTTAGTGATGATCAGCGAGGGGTACTCGGCACGGAGCGCAGACAACGAGGTCTCCCGCTCCGCGAGATACTGGAGCGTCATCGCAATCCCGACCAGCGCGTCGCGGCCGAGGTGCAGATCAGGCAAAATGACGCCTCCGTTGCCTTCGCCTCCGAGCGTGGCGTTGGTCTCTTTCATCAACTCGACGACGTTCACCTCGCCTACCGCCGAGCGATACACCGGCTGCCCATGCCGCTCGGCGACGTGCTCGATGGCACGCGACGAGGACAGGTTGGTCACAAACGCACCCGGCCGCCGCCGCCAGAGAAAATCAGCTGCTAACACCTGCGTCAGTTCCTCTCCGAAAAACCGTCCGCCGTCCTCAACCAACGCTAGCCGGTCAGCATCGGGGTCCACTACGACGCCGAGATCCGCCTGGGTGGCCTTGACGCGCTTCATGATGTCGCCGAGATGCTGCGGGAGTGGCTCAGGGTTGTGCGCAAACAGGCCAGTAGGCTCGCAATTGAGGCAGTCGATCTCTTCGACGCCCAACGCGTTGAGCAAGGCCGGCACCGCGATTCCTCCTACCGAATTGACAGCGTCTACCGCCACCCGAAACTGCCGGCTTCCGATCAACTCGGCGTCGATGAACGGTAAGTCGAGAATGGCTTGAATGTGAGCCGGCAAAAAGTCCTCGCTCCGGTACGTACCCACCTTATCGAACGGCACCGTTTGGGCCGCTCGGTCCTCACTAAGCGCGAGCACCGTTTCGCCCTGTTCGCGCGAAAGAAACTCGCCCGAGCCGTTCAACAGCTTCAGCGCGTTCCACTGCGCCGGATTGTGCGAAGCCGAGAGAATGATTCCGCCCTGCGCTCCGATCTGCGCAACCGCCATCTCGACGGTCGGCGTCGTGGCCAAGCCGGCATCGACGACGTGGCAGCCTGCCGCTTGCAACGCGCCGATCACGAGCCGGCTACACACGTCCCCCGTGACGCGAGCGTCTCGGCCCACGACGACCGTCGGATGTGCGGTCTGCTGCCGACACCACGCGCCGAATCCACCAGCGTATTGCACGAGCGCCTGGGCATCGAGGCCATCACCAAAGACGCCACGGATGCCAGAAATCGAAACCATTAGAGGCATAAGAAGTCAGGATTTAAGTCAGTGTATACGGGACGCACCTCGCTGCGTACAGAGCCATTGAGGGGAAGCTAATGGGCCGGCATCGTGCATGTGTGAACGAAGAATGATTTGATGAGCGCGCTGCGTTTGCTGGCCTACAAGAAATCGGCTTCAAAACGGCCAAAACGGTCACCGTATTCTCTCCTCCTTCAACCCTCAGGAGCTCTGAATAGGAACCGTAAATTTCGCCTCTCGTTGCTTCTGTGGAGAGAGTCAACCTCCCCCTAAACCGTCCGCTCGGCAGTACAGATGCGGCCGGTCAGCATGATGCCAGGGTCGAATTCGCCATCGCATTCGAGCAACCCGAATTCGGCTCTCCCCTACCCTGGTCCAACTTATGTCCCTTCTGTCCGATGCGATGCGCCTCGCGTTTGCCCGCCGGCACCGGCTTGGCTGGCAAGCGGCTGGAGCGACGGCGCTGCTCGCCGGAGGTGCTGCCGCAGCATCCCGAACGGGATCAGGGCTCTGGGCGCCGGGCTTCGACTTGTGGATGGGGTTCGAACCGTGGCGTGGTGGGTGGTGGATCCTCGCTGGCCTCGCTGTGGTGAGCGGTGCGCTGCTCACATGGCTCGGGCTCTGGACCCTGACGCGCGATCCCCGGCGTGATGTCCGTGGAGTGGGCGGTTTGCTCCTCGTCGTCTTGATTCTCGGTGCCACGGCCATCGCGTTGAACGTCGCTTGGCCCGCGCTCGACCTGACGCTCGTGCATGCGACCAGTGCGCTCTTCACCCTGGCCCTTGCGGCTTCGCTGACGGCGTTTGCCTCGCCGGCCTGGATCGAGCAGGAGTTGCAGCAGGCTCCGGCGCCTGAGACGCGCACTCGCATTTCAGCCATGATAGGTGCGCTCGCCGGCTTGGCCTTCGCCACCTTGCTGGCCGGCGCGTTTGTCCGCGTGTACCCACTCGACGCCGAATTTGCCCGTTGGGCGACGATTGTTCTCGGTCTCGCGACGGTTGGACTAGCGCCGTTTGCCGTCTTGAATGCGATCCACGGATACCCCGAGCGCACGGGGCTTGCCCAGTTTGCCCGGCCCACGCTTTACTTGATGTTTGGTGTCTTCATCGCGTCGGCCGGCTTGGCCTTCGTTCCTGAAGATCCAGGACCCACCGTCCGTTTTGCTGCACGTGTACTGCCGCTCCTGAGCGCAGCCGCGTGGTTTTTCCTCTGTCTGTTTGCTGTCTGGACCCTTCGTACTTCCGACGAACCTGCCTGAACTGAGTCCATTGATGCCTACGGTTGAACCCGATACCCCCCGTCTCACCGAGCCTCCGCGCACCGTCCTCAACAAGCGCCGGCACATCGGCCTTGAAGAACGTGCCTTCCGGAGCGTTGCGCTCGATTACTGGGATCTGGTCAAGCCCGAAATCTCGTTTCTCGTGGCGATTTCCGCCCTGGCCGGCTTCTTCCTGGCCAGCGGGCGCTCGATCGATGTCGTGCTTCTTGCCCATACCATCGGTGGCATTCTGACCAGTGCGGCCGGGGCTGGCATGCTGAACCACGTGCTCGAGCGCCGGTTCGACCGCCAGATGCGCCGTACGATGACTCGCCCCCTCGCAGCCGGCCGCATCTCCGTCAAAGTAGCCGCTACACTCGGCATCAGTCTCGGGCTGCTGGGCTCGCTCTACTTGGCCTACTTCGTCAACCCCCTCACGGGCGGGCTCTCGTTGCTGACGGTGTTCATGTACATCGGCGTGTACACGCCACTCAAACGCGTGACGAAGCTGAACACGATCATCGGGTGCATTCCCGGCGCGTTGCCGGCCCTCGGAGGATGGACGGCGGCCACGGGCGAGCTCGGTGCCGGCGGCTGGGCGCTCTTCGGCGTGCTCTTCGCCTGGCAGATGCCGCACTTCCTGGCGCTTGCCTGGATGTACCGGAAAGACTACGACCGGGGCGGGTTTGCCATGCTCCCCGTAGTTGAACCCGATGGCGATTCTACGGCGCTCCAGACCGTTCTCTTTACCGTCCTGCTCATCTCGGTCAGCCTGATTCCGTACGGGCTTGACCTGAGCGGACGGGTGTATCTCGTGGGCGTCCTTGCTCTCGGGGCGCTCTTCCTGCGGGCCTCGGCACGGTTCTTCCGCACCCGCTCCAACGCCGACGCCAAGCGCGTCTTGCTGGCCTCGGTGTTGTACATCCCGCTCTTCGTGGCGGTCGTCGTGGTAGACCAGCTTGTCTGAGCAGCAGACTTCCGTTGAGGAGACCTCGGTTCCTTCGGTGTCAGGAAGCAGCTTGGCCGGCCGAACGGATTCTACGTCTTCCTCCTCGCGCCAAGCGGGTTCAGCGCTCGCCCTCCGTGGCGTCTCGTACCAGTACGAGGGCACGGAGAGACCGGCGGTTGATGAGGTCTCCTTTACGGTGCCGGTTGGTTCTCTCTTTGGGCTTCTGGGTGCGAATGGCAGCGGGAAATCGACGCTGATGAGCATCCTGGCTACGCTGCGCCAGCCGGCCGCTGGCCACGTCTGGGTCGAGGGCGTGGACCTCTCGGTCCAGCCGGATGTCATCCGCTCTCGCATCGGTGTTGCGTTTCAACAGCCGGCGCTGGACCGGCACCTCACCGTCCGGGAGAACCTCAGGCTTCACGGTGCCATGCTCGGCGTGCCGGCACGTGATCTGCCCAACCGCATCGAAGCCGTCCTGGCTGATTTCAGGCTTGCCGACCGCGCGGACGATTCCGTCGGCACCCTGTCTGGCGGACTCTCACGCCGCGCTGATCTCGCCCGCGCCCTTCTGGCCGAGCCCAGTGTGCTGCTCCTCGATGAACCCACGACGGGTCTCGATCCCGTGGCCCGAGCCGAGTTCTGGGACATCTTGTCGCGGCTCCGCGCGCAGCGAAGCCTCACGATTCTGGTTTCGACGCACCTGATGGACGAGGCCGAGCGCTGCGATCACCTAGCGCTGCTCGACGCTGGCCGAGTCGTGGCGGCTGGAACGCCTAATGAACTCAAGGCTCCACTGGGCGAACGCACGCTCTGGATCACCTCGAGCCAGCTCGACGCCCTCGAACACCAGCTCGCCGGATTCAACCCGACCGCCACGCCTGATGGCTTGCTGCTCAGCGGTTCGTCGGTCGCCTCCCAGCTCGCCTCGGTCTACCAACAGGCCGGCGATCTCATCGAGACCGCGACCGTCCGCGATGCCAGCCTGGAGGATGTCTTCCGGCTTCGCATCGCCGAGCCGGCAGTCCAGCTTGACCCTAGCTCGGCCTCGTCGTTCGTACCCGAAGCGCCCGAGGCAACAGAATCGGTATCTGCCAAGCCGACCTCGGCGGTCGGTGCGTTGGCCTACCGGGAGTGGATCAAGTTCTTCCGGGACCGGACTCGGTTTGGGGGAGCACTGATCCAGCCGCTGCTGTTCTGGGGCCTTCTCGGGTTTGGCTTCGCCGGCTCGTTCGTGTTGCCCGGCACCGAGGATGCGACGTACATGCAGTTCCTCTTCCCTGGCGTCATCGCGCTCATGGTGCTGTTCACGTCGATCTTCTCGACCATCGCAGTGATCGAGGACCGCGACGCCGGCATTCTCCAAGCCGGCCTCGTCTCCCCGACGCCCCGCTGGGCACTGGTGATGGGCTTTGCCGTCGGCGGGACCGTGCTCTCCGTCTTCCAAGCGGCGCTTTTCTTATTGATTGCTCCGTTCACCGGCGTCGCGCTATCGGTTGCTGGCGTTGGATTGGTGCTAGCCGGCTCAGCTATTCTCGGCGTGGCGTTTACCGCGCTGGGCGTGGCCGTGGCCTGGAAATCAAAAACCACGCGCGCCTTCCACGCCATCATGAACGTGCTGCTCTTGCCGCTCTGGATTCTCTCGGGCGGGTTCTTTCCCTTGGATGGAGCCGCCGGCCCGATGCAGTGGGTCATGCGCCTGAACCCGGTCACCTACGGCGTCGATGCGCTCCGAGCCGGCCTCTCGGGCGAGGTCGCGCTCCTGTCATTCGGCATCTCTATCGTCTTTGCCGGCGCGATGGTGGCGATGGCCGTCCGGGCCATGCGGAACGGTTGAAAAACGCTGCAAACCATGCAAAACGGATACGCCGCTTTGGCAAGGTGCGGAGCCGTTGCGTGCAACGGCTGTACGGCGTCCCGGCTTCAGTTAGGTTAGAGGCTACCCTGGGAGCCGGCGAGGTATTCTGCGCCTCGGCCTTTGATGTTTTCGTCCCAGTATTGCATCCAGTCCGGGCCTTCCTCGGCGATGCGCTGCCAGTCCATCGGCATGGGGCGGAGGTCGGCGTTGCGGATCCATTCGGGCAGATCTTCAGGGGCGATGTCCGTCCGGGCTGGGATGCGGTGGAAGTCGTTGGCTTGCCGGATCAGCGCGTCTTTCGAGGTCACGAACTCGTAGAATTGCTTGGCCCGGTCGAGATTCGGGCCGCCGCTGACGAGCGCGATGCCTTCGGTGAGAATCGGCGTCCCGGAAGCCGGCACGAGATAGCCGAACGGGTAGCCGTTGTCTTTGGCCTGGAGGTCCGTGTCGGGCATGTTCCACAGCGTCACGTCCCCCTCCTCGCGCGCGAGCTTGATGTACAGCTGCGTCGGGTCTGCGGTGTAGGACTTCGTGTTGACATCGAGTTGGGCCAGCCACCGGTACCCCTCTTCGATAGTCGGTTGCCGCAGGATCATCGCGGCCCAGATCGTGCGCATCGTGCCGGAGTCCAGAGGATAGCGGATGAGGATGCGATCCGCCCATTTCGGGTCGAGTAGGTCGTCCCAATCGCTTGGGGCCTCAGTCTCGGGGACTTGCCGGGTGTTGAACGTGATCACCTCCGGCGTCAGATACGTCCCGTACCAGAAGTGTTCGGGATGGCGGTAGACGGAGTCGATGGCACCGGCCCACGTCGGGCGGTAAGCTTCGAGCAATCCCTCGCCGGCCGCCCGGTCGAAGTCGACGCCACGCCCGCCCCACCACAAACTCGCCTGCGGCCGGGCTGACTCGGTTCGGATGCGGTCGTACACGTTCTGCGCGCCCATGTCGAGCCACTGCACGTCCACATCGGGATGCTCTGCTTCGAAGGCCTCTTCGTAGGCGGTCAGAAGTTCTTTCCCATGCGGCGTGTAAACAACGAGCGGCGTGCGATCATCGGCTCCACAGCCGGCGAGAACGAGAAGGGCGATGACGAACGGGACGGGTTTCATGTGGCTGGGTGGCAGGTATGGCTGGGTGGCTGGGTGGCAGGTGTGGCTGGGTGGCCCGTGTTGCATGGTGGCAAATGTGGCTGTGGATCAGACACTTGCCACATCTGCCACCATGCGACACGTGCCACACCACGAGGAACACACCCGTCTCGTTCCGTAAAAAACAGTGCTCCTCCTCCGATCATGCCGGCTCATGATCACGCACTTCTTCTGTGAACCCTATCTAATTCTATGTCTACCAACGGAATCCACATCATCGACCGCACGATCAACGATACGAATCTTTGGCTCAACC
>JBCDHV010000091.1:0-10542 GCA_038749615.1 Bacteroidota bacterium | reverse complement strand
TGCCATCGAAGTGATGCGTTTGGCGTCCCAGCCGGCAGCTGCGGTCGTGTAGGCTGCACGGGTAGGCAGCGAGGTAAATAATGGGCCGGATGGTTGGCCGATTGGGTAGCGCGTACCTTCGGATGTTTCACGTGAAACATTTCTCCTTCCGTTTGGCCTCCCAATGAGTTCGTGTTGGGAACCGGCTGGCCTACCCTCCCCTATTTCTCTCGCATGATGTGCCTGAATTCGCCCCGATGGTTTTTCCTCGTTGCGCTGCTCTGCGTGCCGGTCATTTTTGGTGCCGGCACCTCCTTCGCACAGGGTGATGATCATTCGGAGGACACGGCATACGCGGCGCTGATCCAGCCCTATCCCGATTCGCTGTGCGCCTCATGTTTCACGTGGAACACTCCTCAGGAGGCCTTTCGGATTTACGGGAACGCGTACTACGTCGGGACGCAGGGGTTGAGTGCGATTTTGATCACGTCTGACGAGGGTCATGTCTTGATCGACGGCGCCCTTCCGAACTCTGCACCGCTCATCGAGGCCAACATCGAAACGCTCGGATTTGAGCTTGCGGACGTGAAGCTCATTTTGAACTCGCATCCGCACTACGACCATGCCGGCGGGATTGCGGCGCTCCAGCATCTGTCGGGTGCACGCGTTGCGGCGGGACCGAAGAGTGTGCCCGTTCTCAAACAGGGAGCCTGCGGACCTGATGACCCCCAGTATGGCCTCCACCTGGATTATCCAGCCGTGCCGAACGTCGAGCAATTCGAGCCGGGCGACACACTTCGGGTTGGCCCGCTCGAACTAGCATCGCACGCGACGGCCGGCCACACGCCGGGCGGAACGAGCTGGTCGTGGACCTCCTGCGAAAACGGACGCTGCCTCGACATCGTGTACGCCGACAGCCAGACCCCTGTCTCAGCCGATGGCTTTCGATTCACGGACAGCGAGACGTACCCCACGGCCATCGCGGATTTCGAGCACGGCTTCCACACCCTCGAAACCATCCCCTGCGACATCATGATCGCGACGCACCCGAGCGCCTCGCCGATCTGGAATATCATGCGGGACCAGATCCGGGACACGATGCAGCCTCAGCTGGCAGACCAAACCGGGGATCGAGTAGAAACGCTCGTCAACCCCGAGGCCTGCCGGCAGTACGCCGCCCGGGCGCGAAAGCAGTTGCAAAACCGGCTCTACAGGGAATCGGTGAGCCCTGAGGACAGAGATCAATAAGCCTAGGCTGAGGAAGAGCTATCTCCTTGGGTCATCATGGAACGAACCCGATGTTTCACGTGAAACGTTCGGCGGGCCTTCCTACTCGCCGGCTCATCCATCCAACGGCCCGGCCATCCCGACCGTCCAAGGACTTTCGCCTTTCCTCGGGCGGCCGTCATCCCTACCCTTGCGCTCCACCACCAACACCACCGAGAAGCCGTTCGTCCTGACACAAGGGGTGAACTTGCCGAAGTAGATCCACCGAAGAGAACCCACCGAACAGAAGCCATGACGCGCCTCGCTCTGATCCTGTTGTTGCTGCCAGCGTTGGCCTCCGCCCAGTACCTCGAGCGCTACGGTGCCCGCGTGGGCGGTGCCGGCTCCACCTACGTGGGCGATCCGGATACCGAGTTCGACGGTGTTGGCGGACTCGTCGTTGGATTTACGTTCGACTTCTACGTCTCCGAGACACTAACCGTCCGCCCCGAGCTCTCCTACTTGAACAAAGGCGCACGCGTACAAACACCCGTCGACTTCGGGGATGGAGGTACGCCTGTCGACATCAACGCACGGTTTGACGTGACCTACATCGAGGTCCCCGTCCTCGTGCGCTACCGGCCTCGGCCCTTCGCTCGGTGGACGCCGGCCTTTCACGCCGGCCCGACCGTAGCCTTCAACACAGGCGCCACGGTCACCTTCAGTGCGGTTGGTGCCGAAGACACGGAATTCCAGCAGTCAGATGACAGCATCAAAGGCGTCGACTACGGGTTCGCCGCTGGCGCGGGGATCGATGTGGACCTCGACGGCCGGCTCCTCTCCCTCGAAGCACGCTACACCCGCGGCATCACAAACATCGTCTCTGACGACGACGACCCAAAGTTCAACGGTACGTGGTCGTTGACACTGGGGATAGGTCTCTGACGGTTCGCGGTTGGGTGGTTGGGCAGGAGTTCTGGGCAGATCGAGACTGCATCAGGAGCACAGCGGGGCTTGCAGAAGCGGCAACTGATCACGGATGATGTTTCACGTGGAACGTCACCCCGCCCAACTATCCAACCGTCACCAGGCACTTTTCCTGGAAGTACGCTTGCGGCAGCATGGGAGAGATCGGCTGCACGTCGACGCGAGCCTCGGGAAATGCGGCGTGGAGATCGGCGATTTCTGCGGTCAAGTCGCCGCCTTTGAGGCAAACGAGACCCGCGGGCCAGTTGCCGGGTGATTTGGGAGCCGGCACTGCGCGTCCGACGCCGACGCTTGTCGACCACGTCCACAGATCGGCCAGCGGGGCCGTGGCACGTGAAACAGCAAACATCGCCTGGCCCGGCCAGGCTTCCGCACGGCCGTTCCAGGCCGAGAGGTTCGAAAGATCTAGCTCACGAGCAGCCATCCGGACGGCATGGACTTTCTTTCCCACAGAGTCGACGCCCGTGAACTGCACCGCGGGAAACAGAATGGCGAGCGGTACCGCCGGCAATCCCCCACCTGTCCCCCAGTCCACCACGGACGCGCCAGCCGGAAACGGTCTCGACGCCAACACGAGGCAGTGCTCGATGTGGCGTTCCCAGAACACCTCGGCGCTCGCCGGCGAGACCAGATTGAACCGCCGGTTGATCCGCCGCATCAACGCCTCGTACGCCCGCAGCTTCTCCAGCGCCTCCCCAGAAACCAATTCAGCGACAAACCGAGTCATAAAACCACATCCAAGGAATTCTGCGAGGCTCTATCAGAACCCCGCCCAACCAAAGCGAGCCCAGCAAGCGTCCCACCCAACCGACTACCGACGAAGCATCACCATGAGCACTGATACGTCCGCCGGGCTCACGCCGCTGATGCGAGAGGCTTGGCCAAGATTGTCCGGGCGAATCTTGCCGAGCTTCTCTCGGGCTTCCATCGTGATGTTCGAAACGGCATCGTAATCGAAGCCCGTGGGGATCGACCAGGATTCGAGCTGCTCCATCTTGGCGACCATCTCTTGCTCGCGGTCGAGGTAGCCGGCGTACTTCAGTTCGATTTCGGCCAGCGTTTCGGCGGGCTCCAGCCCAGAAACGGGGCGCGCAACCGCATGCTCCAATCCTGTAGCATCCAGTAATGATTCCAGCGTCACCTGGGGGCGGGTCACCAAACGGTCCAATCGGACGGCCTCGCTGATGGGCGTGGTACCGGCGGATTCGAGGTAGCCGTTCACAGCGTCAGGCTGGACGGTCGTGGACTTGAGGGACCTGATGACCGCCTCAACCGCTTCACGCTTGCGCACCGTGCGTTCTAAGCGCTCCCGAGTGGCAAGCCCTAGGGCATACCCGCGTTGCGTCAAGCGGAGGTCTGCGTTGTCCTGGCGAAGCAGAATGCGGTGCTCCGCGCGCGATGTGAACATCCGGTACGGCTCGTCCGTGCCCTTGGCAACCAGATCGTCGATCAGGACGCCGATGTACGCCTCGGAGCGCTTGAAGACGACCGGCTCTTCATCACGGAGTTTCTGTACGGCGTTGATGCCGGCAAGCAGCCCTTGGGCCGCTGCTTCCTCGTAGCCCGTCGTGCCGTTGATCTGGCCAGCGAAGAAGAGCCCATCGACGCGCTTCGTCTCCAAGCTGTACCGGAGCTGATGCGGCGGGAAGAAATCGTACTCGATCGCGTAGCCGGGCCGGAGCATGTGAACCCGCTCGAGACCGGGAATTTTGCGCAGCGACTCGAACTGCACCTCTTCGGGCAAGCTCGTCGAGAAGCCGTTGACGTAGACCTCGTGCGTGGTCCGGCCTTCGGGTTCGAGAAAAATCTGGTGCCGGCTCTTGTCTGCGAAGCGGTGAATCTTGTCTTCGATGCTCGGGCAGTACCGTGGGCCGCGTGACTGAATCGCGCCGTTGAACATCGGACTGCGGTCGAAGCCGGTGCGCAGTTGGTCGTGCACGTCCGGGCTCGTCCAGGTGAGCCAGCAGCTCAGTTGGTCCGGCGTCAGCCGATCTGTCATGAACGAGAACGGAGACGGATTCGCATCACCCGGCTGTTCTTCGAGGATCGCGTAGTTGATCGTCCGGCCATCGACGCGGGGCGGCGTGCCCGTTTTGAGCCGGCCCGTTTCGAACCCAAGCCGCTCCAGCGAAGCTGTGAGGCCAGTCGAGGCCCGCTCGCCGGCCCGGCCCCCACCGTATTGGTTTTCGCCGAGGTGAATCAGCCCGTTCAGGAACGTGCCGTTGGTCAGGATGACGCACGGCGCGTGAAACGTTTGCCCCGTTTGCGTGACGACGCCGCGCACGGCTCCGTCCGTCACCACGAGATCGACGACCATGTCCATGCGCATGAACAGGTTCGGCAGGGCTTCGAGCGTCTGGCGGACGAGGTTGGCGTATTCCAGCCGGTCGGATTGAGCGCGAGGGCTCCAGACAGCCGGCCCCTTACGCCGGTTGAGCATGCGGAATTGCACGCCTGTCTCGTCAGTCACGACGCCCATCAGGCCACCCAGCGCGTCGATTTCGCGCACGAGCTGGCCCTTGCCAATCCCGCCGATGGCCGGATTGCACGACATCTGCCCGATGGCCTGCAAGTTCATCGTCGCCAAGAGCGTCCGGGCTCCCATGCGCGCAGCGGCATGCGCCGCCTCCGCGCCGGCATGGCCCCCGCCAACGACGATGACATCGTAGTTGAAATAATCGGTGTTGGAAAACTCACTCATCATGCTTCACGTTTTGCGTCGCCTCTGAACGAGAAATACCCGGTCTAGGTTCTTGTTGGTTTAGCGGCTGACGGGACGTTCGCGTTGCTCGCTGTGGTTGGGCAGGGTTTCGCTTCGCTCAAGGGGAGCAGTGCCAGGTGACAGGTAAGGCAGCGCGCCGTGCTCGGGCAGAAGGCAGGCCTGGCAGACCGAGAATCCCGGCACGACCTCGACGGTCTCGTGCCACCCCTCGGCAAAAAGCACCAGCCCCCACCGCCACACCAGCTCTCGAAGCATCCCCCCTCCCGCAGACCGTCGAGGTCTCACGCCTCCCAAGCCCCCCAAGGCGTCCCCCACCCGGCAAGCACCGTCCCCTCGAACGGACCAACCAGCAAGCCTCCCCCAGACCGTCGAGGTCTCCAGCCTCCCAAGCCCCCCAAGACGTCCCCCACCCGGCAAGCACCTCCAACCTCCGAATCACCCTCACCGGACAATCTACCGCCGCTCCGGCCGGCCGCCGGCCCAGAGCCGAACCGCCTCCCACGCCATACCGGCGACGACGGCCAGATCCACGGCGATGAATTGCGCGCGGCGGTGCCAACTGGTGACACCGTGCCGGCGAAACTGCTGCGCGTAGAGCCGTACGCGCGGGCGCAGCCGGCGGAGCGCGTTGCGGATAATGGTCTGCCGGCCAGTATCGCCGGCAGCGGCCCACGAACCGCCTAGCATCCGCCGGCTCCGCGTGACGACGCCAGAAAGCGAGTGCCGCGCTCGGTGATAGACGATGACCTCGTCGTCGAAGCACACCTCGTAGCCGGCTTCTGCGACGCGCCGGCCCCACTCGGCGTCGGCGCCAGAGAAGACTGAGGTATCGAACCGGCCCAGTTCGTCCATCACCGTACGCCGGGTCACGAGGTTGGCCGTCACGACGTCAGGGACGGACACCCGCCGGGCCGTGTAGGTCTGATTCAATTCCCAGATGATCTCGTACGTCTCGGCGGCCGTGGGCCGGTCCGGCTCAGCGGCCTGCATCACGACGGGCCCACACACCAATCCGATGTACGCGTCGCTCTCCAAGACCTGGACGGCTCGCTTGAGCCAATGCGGGTCAGGTTGGCAGTCGGCATCCGTAAAGGCTAGGAATACGCCTGTGGCGGCCTCTACGCCCCGATTTCGGGCCGCGTAGGCTCCTGGTGTGGATTCGTGCACGAGGCGCGCCCAGGAAAACTGACGCGCGATGGGAGTTGGATCGTCATCGGAGCCGTTGTCGACAACGAGGACTTCGAACGTGCCGGCCGGCAGGGCCTGCGCTTCCAGGGCCCGGAGGCACAGGGCCAGCCCGTCTGCGTCGTTGAAGACAGGGACTATCACGGAAATGATGGGAGCCGGCTCGTTCACGGCACTTCTCGCGGATCAGGACTGGTCGAGGATCAGGGCTGGTAGATAGACGCGATGCCGCTTCGGCAAATGGCGTGGATGCGTCGAAGTCGATCTGGCCCGAAAAACGCGTCGAGATCCACATGCCGGTCTCCACCTGGCTGAAAGCGGTGATCGAGCCTGGCGCTGATGTCGTGGCGTGCAGGCAACGCCAGCGTGTTCAGGAGGTGATCGATGCAGGCCGGCTTGTCCGACAAAAACGCCTCATACGTCACGAGTACGTCCGTGCCGGCATGCGACGCGTACCTCTCAGCCGTAAACTGCCAACGATGGGCAAGGCGCTCGACGTAATCGCCTCCCGGAAGCCCTAGCCACGACGAGTCGAGCACGGTTTTCCAGACCGCTGGTACGGCGCTCCATTGTTCGGGTGTGAGCTCCGCTTGATGCCCAGGCAACGAAAGGCGGTTCAGGATGCTGCGGATGGTATCTTCAGGCCGGCGCAGAATCCAGACGAAGCGGGCATCGGGAAACCGTTCTCCAAGACGGTCCCGCAGCGGCGAAAGGGAAGCTTCCTTGACGAGCGGGCGCGAAAACCCAATCGAATTGGTGCGGATGAAGCGCTGAAGCGAAATCTCCCCGCGGTACACCTTGGGCAGCATGGGCTGCTTGATTTCGGGAAGCAAATCCAGCGTCGCTTCGAGGCCCGAACGTTGGGCGGCGAGTGCAGCGATAGCCGTCGTACCAGATTTCTGCATGCCGAGCATGAACACTGGTGCCGGATGCAGCCGGGTAAACGTGCGCCGGATGCCGCCCCAAACGTGGCGCAACGGCCCGGCGACTCCGGGGGGAAGATGACGCACGAGGGCGTCCACTCGCCGGCTAGGACGTGCAGAATCGTCGCTCATCACCACTGGGCCGTCTGGTCAGGAAAGCGCGACTTGAGCCAAACCAGATCGTCCGCGTAGCGTTCGGAGAGATGGGCTCGGAAACGTTCGGGCATGGCGTGGCCGGCTCCACGGTGAATCACAGACTGGACCGGGTACGGCTCCCAGGATCTAGGCGGATCCACGCCGATGTGCCGCATCACGTTGGCGAGCAAACGCTCCGGTTCCAACTGGATTTCTTCGAAGAATCCGATGAAGAGCTGCTCGTCAGAGAACACGCGCGTCCATCGTTCGATGATGGCCGGGTAATCGCCGCGCAGCACCGTTCGATCCGCATCAAAATGTTCAATGAACGCCTCCTCCGGCACCTGCTCGATCGGGACGTTGGGACGCTTGACGAGGTTCATCACCGCTTGGGACCACGCTCGGTCAACGGGATGACGCAGCATCAGGATCAGGCGAGCGCTCGGCATCAAGTGGGCCACGTAGCGGACGGCCTCGTCATCCAGCGTGCTGTAGCCCGGGGTGATTTCGCCAGGGAGGCGGGGGCCGGCCCA
Source organism: Bacteroidota bacterium (assembly GCA_038749615.1). Classification (GTDB taxonomy): domain Bacteria; phylum Bacteroidota; class Rhodothermia; order Rhodothermales; family DATKEJ01; genus JBCDHV01. Next base: position 2,872 of record JBCDHV010000091.1, on the reverse strand, counting down.
CTGAAAATGCTCGGCGTACCAGCGCAGCGGCTTGTCGAGATTCCAATCGAAGTAGTGAATTTCTTTCTCTTCCGGCAAAAACAGATCCGGGTGCCGGCTCAAGTTCGCGTGGAGCCACGTCGTGCCCGCTTTCTGTGCGCCGATGCCTAGAAACGCCGGCAGCACGTGAGCCGCCGGGTCCATTATGCCAGCCCCGACGCCCCACCGCTCGCCACGCGCCCCCAGCCGGCCGGCCCGGGCACGCAGACTTCGAACTATCCGAGCGAGCAGAGACATGGGAGGCGCTGCGTTGGTCTGATTTGGCGTAGGATTCGAGGCTGAATGGTACGGCTACGATGTATGCTTTGCCGGCTGGCTCGTTGACGGCACCACAGATCGAATGCCGAAGCCGTCTCTCACAGCCCCTGCTGAGCTACCGTATCCTTCAAACGCCCGCCAAACCGACTGCCCCTCGCCTGCTCCATGCGTACCGCCCTCCTGATCTGCACCCGAAACCGTCTCGCTGATTTGCAGCTGACGCTGCCGAGCGTGATGCGGGAGGCCACGCGCAGCGGAGCCGCCGTCTGGGTCGTCGATTCGAGCGATCCGGAGCCGGCACGCAAGGTCGAGCGGCTCACGCTCGATGCCGGCGCCGCGTACCTGCGCTTCGAAGGCCGGCCCTCGCTCGCGAGGCAACGCAACGCTGGAGTCCGCGCCGTGCCGCCAGAAACCGAGTACGTACTCTTCGTAGACGACGATGTCACCCTGGAAGCCGGCTACATCAAGGCCTTGGTCGGCTTTCTGGACCGCCACCCGGATGCTGCGGGTGCCGGCGGGCTGCTGCTCGACGAAGTCCGGCCGCTCAGTCCTGCTTCCCGTGGCCTGGCTAGCTGGTTTCGGCAGATCTTTCTGATTAGCCCGCGCCGGCCTGGAGGCGTCGCCATCTCCGGGGGCGAATCGATGGGCCAATGGATGGACCTCCGCGAGCCCACTGAGGTGGACTGGCTGAGTTCGTGCAGCGTAGCGTACCGGCGCGGCGCCATCGAACGAGAACCTGCGGAGGACCGGCTGGAGGGCTATTCCCTCGATGAAGACATCGATCTCTCCTACCGCATCGGGCACCTCGGCCCGTTGTATGTGGTGCCGGCAGCTCGGCTGCTCCACCGCACCTCCCCGAGCAACCGCTACGACCTCGACCGCATGTGGCGGGAACGCGTGGTTCACCGGTACTGGTTCGTCGAGAAAAACATCCGCCACCCACTGCGAAAGCCGGCGTTCTGGTGGATGATGGCCGGCCGGCTCCTCAACACTGTCCTATCGCCGCATCCAGACCAGCCGGCAATCCGGCGCGGCTTGCTCCACGGCATGCGCGACGTGTGGCGCCGGAACCACGACCTGCTTCGCTGAAGTATCATGTGTGCTCTCGGACCGGCCGCGCAGTCAACAGACGTACGACTCCCCGCCCCTTCAACTTGACCACGCTTCCAGACGCGAAGCCCTTCCCCATGCGCCGTCCTCTACTCCTCGGACTCCTCGGGTTTCTCCTGCTTGCCGGCGTGAGCGGCGGGGTCTGGTGGTGGACGAGCGGCCCCGGCGAGATCACCGCGCAGCCGCCTCATCGCGAGCCACCGCGCGTCATGCCGATGCAGGTCATCTCGACGCTCTACGTACCGATTCAGATACCGAGCCGAGAGATCCAAGACGTCGTCAACGACGCGATCCCGCGGAAGCTGTATGCCGAGCAGGACATCGTGATACGAAAAGGCATCTTCAAGGCCGCGCTCGATCTCGAAGTCCTGCGCAACGGTGCTGCACAGGTGCAGGTAAAAGACAACAAGCTGATCACCCACATCCCTTTGCGTGCCAACGGGTTAGTCCGGACCGGCATCGGGGTCAAACGGTCGTTTACCACGACGTTTGTGATCCACAGTTCATCGGATGCGTGGCTCGACGAGGCGTGGGGGCTGCGGACCCAGACGCAGGGCTCGTTCACCTGGCAGCAGGAGCCCGTCATCAAGGTCCTCGGCATCAAGATCAAGGTGCGCGACGCAGCCGGCCGGCAAATGCAGAAACAGATCAACGACCTCGCGCCGAAGATCGATCAGATGCTGTACGAGAAGATCAACATCCGGGGTCTTGCCGAACGGCTCTGGAACGACCTGTGCCGGCCTCTCGCCGTGTCAGAGAAGCCACCAGCTTGGCTGAATGTGCGGCCCATCTCCTTGCATTTCATGCCGATGAAGACCAAGCCAGATACCGTGGAATTCGGGCTGGCCGCCTTGGCGAACATGCGGATGGTGATGGGGGCAAACGAGGCCGAGGCGGATTCGGCCGACCCACTTCCGGACCTGCAGCGAGCCGCCGTCGGGCTCGAAACATTCCACGTCGATCTCGCCGCGATGGTGCCGTACGACGAAGCCGGCCAACTCGTCACCGATGCCATTCGGGACACGGTGTTCGTCGTGGGAGACGATCAGATCCGCATCGGGATCGAGCGCGTCGAGTTGTATCCGAGCGGGCCGAATCTGGTCGCTGGCATTACGTTCGACGCCAACATCCCGAGGGGGCGCGCAGACATCGGCGGCACGGTGTATTTCCAGGGCCAGCCCGTGTACTCGGACGACACGAAGACTATCCGCGTCGATTCGCTTCGGTACGACGTGGAATCCGAGAGCCGGCTCGCGGAAGTGGCCTCGTGGATGCTGCATGACAGTTTCGTCGAGCGCGTGCAGTCGCAACTGGTCATCCCGCTCGAAGACCAAATCGAGTTCGCCCGGACACAGCTCGAAGAGGCCGTCGACCGCCGCAAGCTCGGCGACCACGTCGTGCTCAGCGGCCGGATCGAGGACCTTTCCCCCGGCCGGCTCTACCTGAACGATGACGGCCTCAACGT
>JBCDHV010000090.1:0-10558 GCA_038749615.1 Bacteroidota bacterium | reverse complement strand
GTCGACGATCCCAAGCAAATCGCCGCCTTGAAAGCCCTGCTCTTCAGGCGGACTCCCCCACGGCTTGAACGAGATGCCGGCGGCGTGCTGCACCCGGGGGCTGCGCGCAAACCGGTCGGGAAAGATCTGATAGAAGACGGCATGTTTGACCCAATCCGGCGTGTTCGGCATAGCAGGGTAATCTCAGGGTTTCTTGGTCGCGTTGCCGATGGCCGGCAGAAAAACAAGAGTGCCTCGAAGGCGTCTATCTCACTGCTCAAGATAAGCGCCTGCACCTCCATAGCCGCCGTACACAGTCAAGAACCAACCGCGGTTTCGCATCAGAAACACCCACCCGCTACCTGCCCCCTGTCCACCCACCACGCGAGCACCAGCGAGCCTACCGCACCACCACCCGCCGGCTCTCGCTGAACCGGAGGCCAGCTACCCGAACCAGGTATACACCGGCTGGCAGGCTTCCACGCTCGATTCGGAACGCATGTGCCTGGCCGGCTGGCAAGGTGCCCTGATGCAAGCGCCTTACCCGCCGGCCCAACGCGTCGAAGAGCGATACCTCGACCGGTTGCCCGATGGCCAGCGCCAGAGTGAAGACGGCTTCATTAGTCAACGGGTTTGGATATACGGCTGAGAGTATGATCGCCGACGGCGTCTCTGTTCCGGCCAGTTCGATGGAGGCGTCTCCCAGATCAAAGATCCGAGTGTAGCCAGCGCCGAGGATGCCATCGAAGTCGGCCCTCGGCGCACCGAACGCTACACGGAGACCGTCCGCCGAGAGCGAAACGCTATGCCCGGCATGTTCGTGCATTCCTTTGCCGTCGATGTCTGTGCCGAGTTGGGCCCAATCCCCACCATTGTATTCGAAGATCCGTACGTGGCCGGCCAGCCAGCCGAAGGCTGCGTTGCCAGCTGCACCTATGGCCAGCCTGCGGCCGTCGGCAGAGAGCGCGACGGAGGAGCCAGAGCCATCACCTGGGGCTTCCCCGTCGATATCCGTGCCGAGTTGCACCCACGCGTTGTCGACGTATTCAAAGACGCGCACATGGCCAGCATGTAGACCAGCGTCGGAATTCAGGCCTGCACCAATAGCCACCCGACTGCCGTCCGACGAGAGCGCGACAGACCAACCAGAACGATCAAGGATTGCCTCGCCGTCGATGTCTGTACCAAGTTGTACCCATGTACCCGATCGAAATTCATAGACTCGGGCGTGGCCAGCATTGGATGCAGTGCCGTCGTTACCGTGTGCCCCTATGGCTACCCGGCGGCCGTCCGACGAGAGCGCGACGGACGCACCGAAATAGTTGTAGGCTGCTTCTCCGTCGATGTCCAAACCGAGTTGCACCCACGCGTTGTCAGCGTATTCGAAGACTCGCACATGGCCAGCCAGCTCACCAGTACCGGAGTTGTGGGTCGCACCAATAGCTACCCGGCAGCCGTCCGACGAGAGCGCGACAGACCTGCCAGACTCGTCGAAGTCCTCTTCGCCATCGATGTCCGAACCGAGCTGCACCCACGCGTTGTCAGCGTATTCATAGATACGGACAGAACTTACAGGCCTGACGGTATCGCCCTTACTGATCGCACCAATGGCCACCCGGTCTCCGTCAGATGAGACCGCTACGGTCGAGCCGCCCCAGTAGTTGTAGGATGCCTCCCTAGTGATGTCTGAGCCAAGCTGGACCCATGTCCCCAAATGCAACTGATACACTCGTACCGAGCTGCTTGCAGCACTACCATCACTGGGCAACGAACCGATGGCCACCCGCCGGCCATCAGAGGAAAGCGCGACTGTGGAGCCGGCATGCTCGTCCCAAACTTCGCCTTTGATGTCCGATCCGATTTGCACCTGCCCTGCAGCCGGGCTAGCTCCGAACCATGTAAGTACGACCCACCATAGGAATCGTGGATACGGGAAAATGCTTGAGGCCATGGGCGTTAGAATGTCTTCGGAGCCTTCAGTGCGTTGCCATGCGGGCAAACGCGCTCGTCCGGGCGGAGACGAACTGGCCGGCTCCAGGATCAAACTGGCGCTCCTCCACCGTGAATTCGTCCGGCGCGACGTGGATGTGGTTGTAGAAATTGACGCGGCGGTTGGGGCCGGCTTCGCGGCCTCGGTCGCTGGTGGCGGTACCGGCACTGGCCACCACGACGGCCGGCCCATCGGCGGTGAACCGCAGGCGCTCGACGTGGGACTTGTGCAGATGCCCACACAGGAGCACATCGACGCGCTGCTCTTCGATGGCTTCGATGGCCAGGGCAGCCCGGCGGGCGACGTCGTGTTTGCCGAGGGCGTCCAGGAACGTCAGGTGGTGATGCAAGACGAGGACGCGGAGGGCAGCGGCCGGCTGTTCGGAGAAGAACGAGCGGATGTGGACAGCGTGTTCAGGCAAGAGCCGGCCGCCTTTGATGGTAAGCCCGTGCGCCGTGTTGATGCCAAGCACCGCGAGGCCGGGCGCGGTGAACGTCGGCATCAGCTCATCGGTAATCATTTGCCGGTACCGGCTGATCGGCCGGAAAAGCCGCGAGAAGGGCCGGTACCACGCGGCCACATCATGATTGCCCGGCACCACCATGACAGGAGCCTCGAACCGGGCGAGCATCTCTGCCGCGCGCCGAAATTGCGAGCGCCGTGCCCGCTGTGTCAGATCCCCGCTCACCGCCACGAGGGCCGGCCGTTGCGCGTTCACCTCCTCCACCAGCGCCTCCACCACCGCCGGCGTCGCGATCCGGCCGAAGTGCACGTCGGAGAGGTGGCACAAAATCATAGGATGATTTTGGAATTATGAATTGGGATTTATGAATGATGAGAAGATGGGCAAGGTAAGCATGCTGGTGTGAATTAACCGGGTCTGGGGTTGCACTTCGGTAAGCGTATCCGTCATGCCACACCAAGGAACGTTCACCTCTAGATACTGCCGAAATGAACCGTCAAAGCAAGGATATCCGCCGGCGGACAAGAAGATTTGCCTTGGCAATTATCAAACTTGTAAGAGGGCTCCCAAGAGATATGGTTGGGACGACCATCGGGCGGCAAGTTATCCGGAGTGCAACTTCTGTGGGCGCCAACTTCGTTGCGGCGCAGCGAGCTCGGTCACCGGCAGAATTCACTGCCAAGCTTGGCATATCGGAAGAGGAAGCCGATGAAACCATTTTCTGGCTCGACTTACTTCAGGAAAGCAACTATGCCTCAGCTCAGCAAATCATGCCGCTTCGAGACGAAGCCGAGTAATTGCTACGCATCATCGCGGCCATCATCATTTCCAAAAAGCGCACCCTGAACCGAACGTGACGATCCAGCATCAACCTAACCGCTTCTCATAATTCACAATTCACAAATCATAATTCCCCAATCACAATTCCCCTTACAGCATCATCGTAACCGGCTCTTCGAGATAGCCCTGGACCGTGTTGAGAAATTTCGCGCCGACCGCGCCGTCTACGATGCGGTGATCGCAGGAGAGCGAGATCGTCATGCGCTTGCCGGGTACGATCTCGCCGTTTTCGACGACCGGGGTGTCCCGGATCGCGCCGATCGACAGGATGCAGGCGTTTGGCGGGTTGATGATGGCCGTGAACCGTTCGATGCCGAACATGCCGAGGTTGCTCGTCGAGAACGTCGAGCCTTCCATTTCAGCCGGCTGCAACGTGCGGTCCCGCGCCTTGCCGGCAAGTTCGCGGGTCTCGGCAGCAATCTGGGCCAGGCCCTTGTTGTCGGCGTTGCGAATGACGGGCGTGACGAGGCCTTCGTCTACCGCCACGGCAACGGCGACGTGGATTTGTTTGTAGACGCGAATCTCGTTTTCCTTTTCGAGGTAGCTCGCGTTGACCATCGGATGCTGACGCAGGGCGAGCGCGCAGGCCTTCGTCACGAGATCGTTGAACGAGACCTTTGCGAGACCCTGGGCCTGCCCCATCTCGTTGATCTGCTTGCGGAAGGTGATCGACTTGGCCATGTCGACATCCACCTGCAAGTAGAAGTGCGGAGCTTCGAACTTGCTGCTGGCAAGCCGGCGGGTGATGGCTTTGCGCATCTGGGAAATCCGCTGCGGCTCGTAGTGATCGCCTGTGACCACGGGGGCTGCAACCGGTGCAGGAGCGGGCTTGGGGGCCGGCGCGACTTGCGGGGCGGGAGCGCCCTGCGTGGGCGGAGCTTGAGGAGCCGGCGCTGCGGGTTGGCCTTCGCCAACAGCCTCGACGTCACGCTTGACGATGCGGCCATCGGGGCCACTGCCAGCAATCCGGCTGAGATCGAGGCCGCGTTCCTGGGCCATGCGGCGTGCGAGGGGCGAGGCCTTGATGCGTCCTCCCTCTTCGGAGACCGGTGCCGGCGGAGCTGGAGCCGGCGCTTCTTCCTCGGATGCGGCTTCTGCCGGAGCGGGTGCAGGTGTAGCCGCTCCATCCCCGCCGGCCGTCCCCCCGTACTTGGCGAGAATCGACGAGATGTCCTCGCCGGCATTGCCGAGGACCGCGATGAGACCCCCAATCGGCACGGCATCGCCCTCGCCGATGACGCGCTTGAGCAACACCCCGTCGTCGTAGACTTCGAGGTCCATCGTCGCCTTGTCGGTTTCGACTTGAGCGATGATGTCGCCGGCAGCGACGGACGCGCCTTCGTCGACCATCCAGGAGACGAGAACGCCCTCCTCCATCGTGTCGCTCATCTTGGGCATTTCAACGGCAATGGCCATGGTGGGGTTTTGGTTGGGCAGTTGGGTGGTTGGATGGGCTACTAAAGTGCAGGCTGGGCGATGGGACGAAGGTAGGCACCACCGCCCACCCACAGCGAGCAGAGCGAGCGTCCTACCCAACCGCCCGACTAATCAATCCGCGTACATGACGCGCTTGCAGGCCGCGATGGTCTCCTCGACGCTCGGCATGTAGTGCTCAATGAGGTTTTTGGCGTAGGGTGCCGGCGTGTCGAGCGTGGTGACGCGTTGGATCGGCGCGTCTAGGAAATCGAAGGCGCGGTTCTGGATCTGGAAGGCGATCTCGGAACTGATGCTGGCAAACGGATACGCCTCGTCCACGACCACGAGCCGGTTCGTCTTCTTGACCGAATCGACGACCATGTCAAAATCGAACGGGCGGATCGTGCGAGGGTCGATAACGGTAGCCTCGTAGCCCTGCTTGGCAAGCTCCTCGGCCGCTTCCATCGCGATCCAGTAGCTCTTATTGTAGGCCACAATGGTGACATCATCTCCCTCACGCGCCATGCGGCCCACGCCGATGGGAATCGTGTAGTCTTCCTCCTCGGACACTTCGCCTTTGAGGCCAAACATCAACTCCGACTCCATGAAGAGCACGGGGTCATCGTCGCGGATGGCGGATTTGAGCAGGCCCTTGGCGTCGTCCGGGTTCGAGATGCTGATCACCTTGAGGCCCGGCACCTTGGCGTACATCGCTTCGAGGGAATTCGAGTGCGTGGCGGCCAACTGGCCGGCCGCGCCGCTCGCGCCCCGGAAGACGATCGGGATTTTGAACTGGCCGCCGGACATGTACCGGATCTTGGCCGCGTTCGAGATGATCTGGTCTGCACAGACGTAGCTGAAGTTCCAGGTCATGAACTCGACGATGGGCCGCAAGCCGGCCATCGCGGCTCCGATGCCAAGGCCCGAGAAGCCTGTCTCAGAGATGGGCGAGTCGATCACTCGCTTCGGTCCAAACTCGTCGAGCATGCCCTGGCTGACCTTGTAGGCCCCATCGTACTCGGCAACTTCCTCGCCGATCAAAAACACATTCTCATCCCGCCGCATCTCTTCGGACATCGCCTCGCGGAGGGCTTCTCTAAGTTGTAAGGTTGCCATTGGTATTGGTTGGGGAGATTGATGGTTGGGCAGTTGGGTAGGTTCGAAACGGAACGTCTACGCGATCCTACTCGCGAGCAGCGCGAGCGCCCCGCCCAACCATCAAACCAAAAACGGGTAGTCGTCTTGGACGTAGATGTCTTCGTAGATCGTCTCGAGCGGCGGGAACGGGCTGTTCTCAGCAAACTCGACGGCATCGAGGACGCGCTGCTTGCAGTCGGCGTCGATGGCCTCGACGTCGTCCGGCGGCGCGAGGTCGTGCTCGAGGATGTACGCCTTCAGGCGGAGGATCGGATCGTCGTTCTTGCGCTCGGCGAGTTCTTCCTTCGTCCGGTAGTTGCCGGGGTCACTCATCGAATGCCCACGGTAGCGGTACGTCCGGATCTCCAGCAGCGACGGCTCTCCTTTGCGGGCCAGTTCGATCAGATCAGAGAACGTCTTGTACATGTTGAAGACATCCATGCCATCGGCCACGGCGCCGTGCATGGCATAGCCGGGCGCACGGGTGTAGAGATCGGTCACGGCTGAGCTTCGCTCGACGGACGTCCCCATGCCGTACATGTTGTTCTCGACGATCACGATGGCCGGCAGGTCGTACAGGCCAGCGAGGTTGCACGCCTCATGAAACGCTCCTTGCTGCATCGCGCCGTCGCCCAAAAACGTGAGGCAGACGTTGTCCGTCTCTTTGTACTTACACGCGAACGAAATCCCGATGCCGACGGGCACCTGGCCGCCGACGATCCCGTGGCCGCCCATGAAGTTCAGCTCTTTGCTGAAGTAGTGCATCGAACCGCCCTTACCGCGGGAACACCCGTCGATTTTGCCGAAGAGCTCGGCCATACATTCGTTGGGCGTCATCCCGAGCGCGAGGCCGAGGCCGTGATCCCGGTAGGCCGTGATCATGTAGTCCTCGCCGATCCGCATCGCTTGCGCGGCACTGGCAGATACGGCTTCCTGGCCGATGTAGAGGTGCAAGAAGCCCGCGATCTTCTGCCGGCCGTACATCTGCGCGGCCCGCTCCTCGAACCGGCGCTGCAGCAACATGCTCTGATACATCGACATCACGTTCTCTACGCTGAGGCCAAGCTCTTCGTGCGTGTACTCGTGATCGTAGTTGCGGAAGGTGTAGGTCTTCTTGAACTCGATGCCGGCAGACCCATTCGTGGCCGCGGCGGCAGGTTTCTTGGCCGCAGCGTTCGAAGCAGCCGTCTTCTTGGCTGTCGCTTTCTGGGGCGCGGTCTTTTTCGGGGTGCGTTTCGTCTTCGCCGTTGCCATCGTGCAGAGGTTGACGTACATGAAGGGCGCGTCCGGCCCGCAGGCCAGCATCCAGGGCGCACAGCGGCTGGCTGAACCAGTCTGTGGGCATGGCGGCCGGGCTAGTCTAGCGCGGGGACGGAGCTGCCAAAATGTGGAATGTGTGAGCCGGCCCGCCCCTTGGTCGCTCTGCAAGAATGCTCTTCAGAAGTGATCGTGGGAAGGGATGGTCCGCCAGAGTAGGTGCGGCACCGGGCCGCCTCGATCCTATGGATTTTATCTCACGTAGTCTTTTAAGTTACAATCAATGAGAGAGTTTCGGGTGCACTTCCTCCCGTCGAGTTCGAATTTTGGCGTTCCTGAGGTCAATTTTGAGAGACAACCCTGCCCCGAGTCACCTGACGCGCCGCCTCCGCAGCCCACACACCCGACCAACCTGTAACACCTAGTCCCCTGAGCGACACCTACGATCTAGACGCTCTTCGCGCCAAAGACCCCAAAGAGTTCGACCGGCTCGTCCGCGCTGAATCCGGTAAGGTCTACCGGTGCGTCTACCGATTCGTCCGAGACGAAGAGGAGACGGCCGGCTTGGTGCAGGAGACGTTTTTGCAAGCCATCTTGAACATCGACCGCTTTCGCGGTGACTCAAAAGTGTCCACGTGGCTGTGCTCGATCGGGATCAATCTCGCACGGGCTAGCCTCCGAAAGAAAAAACGCTACGATACGCTAGAGGACGAGGACCTCGAACGCCTCACGCCTTCGTTTGGCACGGCTGGCATGCGGTTGGGCTCCTTCAAAACGTGGGACCCCTCCGAAGTCACCGAACGTAACGACCGCGTGAGCAAAGTCCGCGCTGCCATCGACCGGCTGCCCGACGACTACCGAACCGTCATCCTCCTCCGTGACATCCAGGGTCTCTCAACGGCCGAAGCCTCTGACATGCTCGATGTGAGCGAAGGCGCGCTCCGCGTCCGCCTCCACCGCGCCCGGCAGGCCCTCCGCACGTTGCTCGACCCTGTGTTCGCCGACGACGCCTGACCCTCGCTCCTACACGCCTTTAGATTATGAAACCTTGGATACAGAAAAGCCGGCTGATGAACCGGCTCATGATTACGTCTTGCGAGGAAATCGAGGAGTTTCTGTACGCCTATGTCGAGGACGAACTCGACCCTGGGACACGGCGGCGCTTCGACATGCATCTCCGCATGTGCCCACAATGCAAGACCTACCTCCAGCAGTATCGGCGGACGGTCTCCATCTGCGCTGACCTGCCGGCCCCTGAGGCCCCCAAGGAACTCGCTGACACCACGATGGAGTTTCTGCGCCGGCAAGGGGTGTGCTGATGGTTTCGCCCCACTCGTGATAGGCTTGGGAGGCCGCTTCGCGTAGAGCGTCTCGGACACTCGGGATGATGACCCACTCGCGGCGAGCTTGGCATGCCGCTTCGCGTAGATGGTTTTGCGGCGCTCAGGGTGCAGACCCGCTCGCGGGTGTCTGAGTGCCCGCTTCGCGTGGGTGGGTTGTGGCGCTCGGGGTGCAGACCCACTCGCGGGTGCGCCGCGATCTGCTTCGCATAGCGCAATTTCGGCGCTCGGGGTGAGGACCGCTTCGCGGTGAAGGGTTGCCTGAATGTTCTGCTATGCTGATCGGCAAATTTTCCCCTGAGGGCCGACACTTCTAATCCGAATGTGCGGACGCCCATGGGTTTCCCGAACGGGTCTTCACCCCGAGGGCGACCACTTCGCCCCGCGACTGCGACCGCCCACGATTTTTCCGAATGGGTCTTCACCCTGAGCGCTGCCAAGCGCTCTGCCAAAGTGACCCCCAAAGCCCTGCACGAACGGGTCTAGCCTACCGAACAAACCGTCCTGGCCGAAACGCCTCCAGGTGCCCAGACGGCTCCCCGCGTACCAGCTCAGTCACGGCCTCTTCCGCTGTCACCGGTGCGAGCAAGATGCCATGTCGGTAGTGGCCCGTGGCTGTGTACACGCCGGGCGCAATCGGGCCGATCAGTGGGGCGTGATCCTGGCTCGCCGGCCGCAGCCCGGCCCAGGTCGACTCGACTTCCAGTTCCAGGATGCCCGGCACGATCTCCCAGGCGTGTTCGAGCAGCCCGTACAGGCCACCGGCCGTCACGCGTTGGTCGAAGCCCATTTCCTCTGTCGTGGCCCCAACCACGAGCCGGCCGTCGCTCTTGGGTGCGAGGTAGGCCCCGGGCCCGCGGACGACGTGTTTCAAGCCGAACGGCCGCTCCATTTGAAGCTGCATCATCTGGCCCTTCACGGGCCGAATGGGGAGCGGTGCCGGCTCTAGCCCATCGACGCCCGTACTCCACACGCCGGCCGAGAGCACGACCTGATCGGTCTCGACGGTTTCGCCGCTTGCCAGCACAACGGCCGGACGTGAAGGATGCGTATGAACCGCCTGGACAGCCTCATTCGAGTGAATCTGCCCGCCGAGTTTGATCACCGCCGCACGCAAGGCCTCCACGAGTTTGCGGTTGTCGACCTGGTGATCCTCGGGCGAGTACACGGCACCAGCCAAGCGAGGGGCTAAAAACGGCTCGATGTCCTGAGCCTCGCCGGCTCGCAACCATTCCACGGGTACCCCGTGAGACCGCTGGAACTCGTAGTGCCGGCGCAGGGCTTCCGCCGCGTCGCGGTCGTCTGCCACGAGCAGCGTGCCGTCGTCCCGGTAATCCACAGGCCGGCCCGATGCTGCTTCGAGATCCGCGGCAAAGCTGCGCCAGCGCGACAGGCTCTCGCGGCCCAACGCGTACACGTCGAGTTCTTCGAATCCGATTTCTGCGGCCGGCGCGAGCATGCCAGCGGCGTCCCAGCTCGTTCCCCGTCCAGGCTCGCCACGGTCGAATACGAGGACTTGCTGGCCGGCGTCCAACGCCTTCCACGCAATCGATAACCCAATGACTCCCCCACCGACGATGAGCATTCTGCTGAATTATGATTTATGAATTGGGATTTATGAATTGGATGCCCAACCGGAGCCGGCATGCCAAAAGGCCGTAGCAGGCCACCACCATGGTTTATGGATGCTGATTGATACCGCGTAGCCCTTCATAAATCCCAATTCATAAATCATAAATCGAAATGCTCATCATCGGTGCCGGCTTGGCGGGTGCGTGCGCGGCCGTTGCGATGGCCCGTGCCGGCGAGGCCGTAACGGTGGTAGAGGCCGTGGGGCCGGCGGCGGGCGCCTCGGGCGCAGCGGCAGGGCTCGTCAACCCGCTCATGGCGCGCAAGGCCAACCCAACGTGGCGGTTCGAGGAGGCCCTGGCCGCGCTCGATGCCCTGCTGGATGAGGCCGGGGCGGAAGACACGTTCACCCGTTCGGGCGTGCTGCGGCCGGCGCTCGATGCGAAGCAAGCCGGCTTTTTCCAACGCACCGCGGAGGCCGTGCCGGCGCATGGCACGTGGTGGAGCGCCGAGGAGACGGCCGAGCATGTCCCGGAGGCTGTTGCCCCGCACGGGGCATTACGGGTG
>JBCDHV010000089.1:0-10610 GCA_038749615.1 Bacteroidota bacterium | reverse complement strand
TGATCTCGGTGGCTTCTAGCGTGCCGTCGCCGGCTTCGTCTTCATCGTGGAGGGTCCGGCTCAAGACGGTGCCGGTCGATTCGGTCCACCGTTTGCGCCACGGTTCGGGGATCGCGTCGAGCGGGGTAACGCCGAGATGACGGGCAACGAGCATCGCCCACACCCGGCTGGTTGCGTCCGGGTTGTAACCACCGCCCAGCGTGACGAGAATCTTGCCGCCCGTGTATGCGTCCGCGAGTTGGTAGAGCCGGCGATGCAGCTCAGCGTACAGGCGCGTCGACACGTCCAAGTGCGCCAGCGGATCGAAGCTGTGAGCGTCCGCGCCGGCCTGAACCACCAGCACATCGGGCCGAAACCGTTCGAGGGCCGGCGGAACGACGCGTTCGAACGCTTGCAAGTAGCTCTCGTCTCCCGTGTAGGGAGCTAGCGGAACGTTGATGCATGTCCCGATCCCGTCGCCTTCTCCTCGCTCGTCGACGCCGCCCGTGCCGGGGAAGAGAAACCGACCGTCTTCGTGCAGGCTGATCGTTAGCACATCCGGCTCGTCGTAGTGGGTCCACTGCACCCCATCGCCGTGATGCACGTCGATGTCGATGTAGGCGACGCGCATGCCGGCTTCTTGGAAGTGGCGAATGGCCACGGACAGATCGTTATACACACAGAAGCCCGATGCTCGGCCCGGCAGCGCGTGATGCAGCCCTCCGCCCAGGTGCAACATCCGGCTTTGCTGGCCACTCAGGATGAACTTGGCCCCCAAGACCGCGCCCCCCACGAGAACGCGGCAGGCCTCGTCCATTCCAGGAAAACAGGGCACATCGGGTGTATCCAAGCCGAACCGCTTGATTCCAGGCACCCACGACAACTCCGACGCGCCTTGCACGGCCCGGACGAATTCCTCGCTGTGCACGAGCAACAAGTCGAGATCGTCCACCGGCTCCGGCTCCGCAACCCGCAACTCCACGCCCCACGCCGACAGCAAGCTCAGCACCATCCGCTGCCGAACGGGACTAAACGGATGGCCGGCACCAAAATCGTAATCTAGATACGCCGGCGAGTAGATGAGCATGGCTGGGGTGGTAGTTGGATTGAAGGGTTTGACGATCATGTGCCGCAGCTGCTTTCTGGTGTGGCAGTTGTGGCTGTGTGGCAGATGTGGCAAGGTGGAAGACGTGATGGGACAAGCATCCCACACCTGCTACACAGCCACACCTGCCACCCTGCCACACCTCAAACGAGCACGCGCTCTGCGTGAATCGACCCGCTTTCGGCGTCGATTCGGGTGGCGAAGTCGAGTTTTTTGAACACGCGGCGCATGCCGGCATTCTCGGGCAAGACCTCGGCCGTAATGCGTGAGAGGCCTTCCTCCTTCCCGATCTCGACGAGCCGGCGCAGCAACTCAGTACCGACGCCCTGCCGCTGCACCTCGTCGCGGATGAGTACGGAGAACTCGGCCTCGTCTGGGTTGAGTGCGCTCCGGCTGAGCCGGCCGACGCCCACGATCTCGGGGTCGCCGCTTTCTGGATTCTCGCGTTCTACGACGAGAGCCATCTCCCGGTCATAATCGACGAACACGATCCGGCTCAACCGGCTGTGCCGGATACGCTGCTCCAGCTTCATCGGTTGGAAATAGCGGAAGTAGACGCTCTCCGACGACAGCGCCTTGTGGAGATCGACCATCAGCGGCTCGTCTTCCGGCCGGATGGGACGGATCACCGCAACCGTGCCGTCACGCATCGCCCAGTCCTCGACGTAGCGCGTCGGATACGGGCGAATGGCCGGCTTCGGGACCGTCTTGAGGTCGATCTCGGGAGGATGCAGGACGACGCGTGCGTCCAAGGCAAGCAGACGCTCGTGCGAGGCGAGCATCGGGTTGATCTCAATTTCCTTGATCTCGGGATGCTCCACGACGATTTCGCTGAAGCGCACGATAATTTTTTCCAGCTCATCGAGGTCCACTGGCGGGCGGCCACGGACGCCCTTCAGCGCCTCGTGGATCTTCGTCTGCTCCATCATGCGCCGCGCCAGGGTCGTGTTGAGCGGCGGCAAACCGAGCGCTCGGTCCTTGTACACCTCAACCAGCGAACCACCCGATCCAAAGAGCAACACGGGGCCAAACTGAACGTCGATGCTGCTCCCAATGATGACCTCGTACCCGTCCAGCTTGGCCATCGGCTGCACCGTGACGCCGAGAAAATCGCCGGCACCAACGCCGCCTCGAATCCGCGCGTAGGCGTCACGAACAGCCTGCTCGGTTCGCAGATTGAGTTGTACCCCTCCCACGTCGGTTTTGTGCGTGATCGTGTTCGAGTGCAGCTTCAGCACCACCGGGTACCCCATCTCGCCAGCAATCTCGAGCGCTTGCTCCTCCGTTTCCGCTACCCGTGTGGTGATCGTCGGGATGCGGTAGGCTTCCAGGACGAGCTTCGACTCGTACTCGTTGAGTAGCGCCCGGCCTTCGCTTCGCACGTCAGACAAGAGCGTACGCACGGCCTCCGTATCGACCTCCACGCCGCCGGCCGAGGCAAGATCTGGCGTTTCGTACAGGGCCTTCAAGTTGTAGGCATGGCGCCACATGTACCCAAACATCCGGGCGGCGGAGTCGGGATAGTCGAACGTTGGGACGCCGGCGTTGCTCAGGACATCGTTGCCGGCGGCTACGTCGCGCCCTCCCATCCAACTCGCGAGCACCGGCTTATCGTCGATTTGCGCGGCGGCTTGAGCGACGGCGCGGGCCGTTTTGGTCGGCTCCGACATCGACTGTGGGGACAGCACCACGAGCAATCCATCGCTGTTCTCATCGTGCCGGAGAGATTCCAGCGCGTACGCGTAGCGCTTGGGCGGGGCGTCCCCGAGTACATCAATCGGGTTGGCATGGCTCCAATGGTCTGGCAGGACTTTATTGAGGATGTCGAGCGTCGGCTCAGATAACTCGGCCAGTTCGCCGCCCGACATGATCAGTGCGTCCGTCGCCAACACGCCCGGCCCGCCGGCATTCGTCACAATCGTGAGATGCGGTCCCTTCGGGCGCGGCTGTTTCGCCAGTACCTCGGCCATGTAAAACAGGTGCGCGATCCGGTTGACACGAAGCACGCCACTGCGGCGAAAAGCGGCATCCAACACCTCGTCGCTTCCCGTCAGCGAACCCGTGTGCGAGGCAGCAGCCTGAGCGGCAGCTTCCGTGCGGCCGGCCTTGATCACGATGATCGGCTTTGAGAGCGCCACTTCACGTGCGGCCGACATGAACGACCGGGCATCGCCAATCGACTCCATGTAGATGACGATGCTCTGCGTCTGCGGGTCGTTGCCGAGGTAATGGATCAAGTCTCCCCAGCCAACATCGAGCATTGAGCCGATGCTTACGAACGCGCTGAAGCCCACGTTTTCTCGGAAGCTCCAGTCCAAAATCGACGTGCAGAGCGCTCCGCTTTGGCTGATGAAACCGACAGAGCCCTTCATCGCCATTTTCGAGGCGAACGTCGCGTTCAACCCGAACGGAGGCCGCATCACACCCAGGCAGTTCGGGCCGATGATGCGCATGTTGCCGATGCGTGCCTCGCGCAGGATTTCTTGTTCGAGCGCAACACCTTCGGGGCCTCGCTCTTTGAAGCCGGCGGAGATGATGATGGCCCCACGGACGCCGGCCTGCACACATTCGCGGACGACGCCCGGCACCGTCCGAGCCGGCGTCGCGATGACGGCTAAATCCACCCGCCCCGGAACGCTGGCGATGGTTGGGTAGGCCTTGATGCCCAAGACACTTTCGCGCTTGAGGTTCACCGGATACACCGTACCGCCAAAAGGCGACTGGATGAGATTCCACAGCAGGGTCCGGCCTACACTGCCCTCGGTTTCACTCGCCCCAATGACGGCGACTGATTTCGGCTTAAAGATGGCATCCAAAGATGGGGATTGCCGGCGGAGCACGTCGTGTGAGGGATCACGCGAGGCAAGCTCGGCTAAGTCGTTGTGGTTCAGGGAAGAATCAGAGGTGCGAAGCGCCATGATGTGCGGGGGTCATGAGAAAAACTGACAGCGTATCGACCCCGGACCCCGGGCGGCGTTCCATGATTTCAGCGCGATTGGCGTGGCCGTTTGACGAGGAGATGTTCCGAACGGTGTAACACCGGAACAGCAGCGCAGGTAAGCTACACGTGTTCGCTTCTCACTGTCCTGCTCTCCGTCCTACCAGCCCCTTCCCCATGCGACTCCCGCGTTTTACCGTACTTCTCGTCTTACTCTGTGCCGGCGTTTCCCAGGCTCAACCCTCCCCCTCCGAGCCGCGCATCGACCGCGTCGACGCCTTTGCCGAGCGGGTGATGACGCGCTACGGTCTGCCAGGGCTGAGCCTGATCGTGCAGCAAAACGGCGAGATCGTGCACCAGGCCAATTACGGGTACGCCAGCCTCGAACATGCAGCCGAAGTCACCGACAGCACGATCTTCCGAGTGTATTCGCTGACCAAACTGACCGTTGCCGCAGCGGTGTTTCAGCTCGTCGAAGCCGGCCAGCTGTCCCTCTCGGACACGCTTGGGCAGCACCTAGACGACTTGCCAAAGGCATGGAACACCATCCGAATCGAGCACCTGCTGACGCATTCGTCTGGGCTCCCCGACATGGGGTTCTGGGACTATCAGAACCTGAACGAGGCCCAAGCGCAAGCCAGAATCTATTCGACGTCCCTCGAAGGGGCACCCGGCGAGCGGTTCGTCTACAACCAGACAAACTTCTGGCTGCTTGACCGGATCATCGAATCGACTTCGGGTGAACCGATGGAGTCATTCGTGTTGAGCGGCCAATTCGAAGACGCCGGCGATCAGGCCTTCTTCTCCGGTGATTCGCGCCAGGTCATTCGGCACCGGGCCACACCCTATTTCCCCTTTGCTACCGGGCAGCGCACCATCGATGTGCCGCATTCCGGCTCCTACCTCCACGCGGCCAACGGCCTGAACATCACGGCTCAGCAGTTTCTCGCGTGGGCCAACCGTCTCCTGGCTGACGAATTCCTCAAGCCTGACACGCGAGAGAAAATGTGGAGCCGCTACACGTATGCCAACGACCCTGGGCGCGACTATGGGCACAGTTGGGAACGCCGGCTGGACAACGGACGCGCGTCAGTCGGCTTTTCGGGCTCTCTCGTCACGGCCCTCCGGCTCTTTCACGAGGATGATCTCGTCGTTGTTTTTCTGGCCAACGGCATGGGCCAGTTCTTCAACATCGAGGTCCCGGTGAGCTACGTTGCCGGCTTGGTAGACCCCGATCTCATGGACCCGGACATCTTTGTCTACGAGTCGCTCAAACACGCCTTCACCGAGGGCGACGTGAACCGTGCGCCGGCCGTGTTCGACCGCCTTCGACAGAACGCAGCCTACACCGATGTTGATTTCCGTGACCTGATGCGCGTCACGATCAACTTCTTGCGAGACGCCCGCCTCCTCGACCGTGCGCTTGCCGCGGCCACGCTCAATCAGGAGCGATTCCCAGACGTCTGGATGACGTACGACCAGCTTGCCCTCGTTCAGGAGCGACGCGGCGACGTTGAAGCTGCCATTGCCAACTACCGAAAGGCTCTTGAACTGAATCCCAACTCAGACCATTCACGCGGCCGGCTCGACGTTCTCCTGAGCGAGTGACCCCGAAACGAAGGGATCAGACGAACGAAAGGATCAGACGATGGCCGTGCCGGCCTTCTCTGGCTCTTTCGTACTGCGGATACGCAAGGGAATGCCGGCACGGACGAGTGGCCCAAGGGCGTCGCGGTGCATCCCGAGCCCGCCTGTCCGATTGAGCCGGTAAGCTTCAGCGAGCGTGAGCCGCTCGTACCGCTCGGCCTCGGGGTGGCGGCGTGGATCAGCGGTGTAGATGCCGTCGACATCGGTCCAACGCTCCATCCAGGCCGCGTCGAGAGCCGATGCGAACAGCGCCGCCGTGTAGTCGCTCCCTCCCCGGCCGAGGGTGGCCGTAGCACCAGACGCCTTTGACGCCACGTAACCCGTGATGACCGGCACTACGCCAGGGCCGAGCGTGCACGCCCAGGACCGGATGAGATGTTCCGTCGTGGCGTGGTCTACGCTGCCATCGGTCAAGATTCTGATGAGGGGCGTCGCATCGGTCGCGCGGGCCGGCACTCCTTCCGCTTCGAGATACCGTGCGATCAAGGGAACGGAGAGCCGTTCGCCGGCCGACAAGATGTCGTCCGTTGCTGCTTTTGAGAGTGCGCTGTCCGAACCCACATGCGAAAACACGCTGTCGAGCCGGCTCAACACGGCTTCGACATCCAGTGCGTAGATCGCACCAGCGGTGGGAGCCAGCAAACTGGTAGCCAAGACTCGGTACCGGCGGCTGACGAAGGCACGCACCTCGGGCCAAGGCTGTGCGCCAGTCGTAGCGAGGACCAACGCATCGGTCACCCCACTCGCGGCAGACACCACGACGACCGGGCGCGCATCGCTCTGGGTATCCTTGACGATGCGGGCCACCGTCCGGATGCGGTCCTCCGAACCAACGGAGGTACCGCCGAACTTCAACACACGCAGCGGGAGCGGTGGTGTGCTCATGCGGCCTGTGGAGCGGTAGTCAACTGCTTCTGGAGCCAGGGTCGTAACCATGAGGATAATTGGTCGAATTCGATCAAGAATGCATCGTGCCCATGCGCCGATTCGATCACGCGCAACTCCGCTTGTGGGAGGTGTTGGGCCAGAAATTGCTGTTGAGCCAAGGGATAAAGGATGTCGCTGTCGATGCCAATGACCAGCGCCGGCTGCGTGAGCTGTGCCAAGGCGTCCACCACGCCACCTCGGCCTCGCCCCACGTCATGACTGTCCATGAGCTGCGTCAGACGCACATAGGACGCCGCGTCGAAGCGCTCGACGAGCTTGCGTCCTTGATACCCGAGGTACGATTCCACGCTGAACTGCTGGTCACGCGTCTCACGGCCGAACCGGGCTTGAAACGAAGCCGACGTCCGGTAGGAAATCATCGCCATCTGGCGGGCCGTCGACAGGCCCTGAGCCGGCGGATCGGCTGGATCGTATTGGCCGGCTTGCCACTTCGGATCGCCGTAAATGGCTTGCCGCTGCGCCTCGCTCCAGCCAATGCACCACGCCGAGTGTGCGGCACCGCACGCCATCGGAACGATGGACCGGACGTACTCGGAGTGGAAGGCCCATTCCAGCGCCTGCATCCCCCCCATTGACCCGCCGACCACGGCCGCCACCCGGCGTACGCCAAGCGCTTCGAGCGCGGCCCGGTGTAGCCGGACCGTGTCGCGCACGGTCACCTCGGGAAAGCGGGTCCCGTAAGGTTTCCCCGTACTTGGGTCTACGGACGCCGGACCCGTCGTGCCATAGCAGGATCCTAAGACGTTGCACGCGACCACGAAGAACTGGTCCGTGTCGAAGGCCATTCCAGGCCCCAACAACGGGGCCCACCAGTCGTCTACGTCTGCGTTCCCTGTGAGAGCATGGCAGACGACGAGGGCATTGTCGCCGGCGGCGTTGAGCGTTCCCCACGTGCGAAACGCCACGTCGACCGGTGCCAGAGTCTGGCCGGACTCCGTCTCAAAGGAAGCTATCCTGAACGGTGCCAGTTCCGGGGCTACGTCATGCATTGTTGTACCACTCGCAGCGTTTGGGTTGAGCAGAGCCACGGGAGCGAACTGCGAGCCCGCTCCCGTGTCCGCGTTCGTTTACGCCACGGCACCGACGGCAGCGAGCGCTTGCTGGAAATCGGCCTTGATATCGTCGATGTGCTCAATGCCCACCGAGACGCGGATTAAGTCTGCCGAAACGCCGGCGGCTTGCTGCTCTTCGGCTGAGAGCTGCTGGTGCGTCGTCGAAGACGGGTGGATGACGAGCGTCTTGGCATCCCCGACGTTAGCGAGGTGGCTCGCCAGCTTGACGTTGTTGATGAAGGCCTGCCCGGCTTCGCCGCCGCCTTTCACGCCGAAGCTCAATACCGCACCGTAGCCGTTGCGGAGGTATTTCTTCGCGTTGGCGTGGTACGGATGATCCTCGAGACCGGGATAGCTGACCCACTCGACCTGCTCGTGAGCCTCGAGCCATTTGGCGAGTTCGAGCGCGTTGTCCACGTGCCGCTGCACCCGAAGCGAGAGCGTTTCGAGGCCCTGCAACAGCAAGAACGAGTTGAACGGGCTCTGCGCCGGCCCGAAATCGCGCAGGCCTTCCACCCGCGCTCGGATCGCAAAGGCGACGTTGACGCCCAGCACGCCATTCGGACCAAACGTTTCCCAGAAGTTCAGGCCGTGGTAGCCTGGCGACGGTTCCGTGAAGCTCGGAAAGCGGCCGTTGTCCCACGGGAACGTGCCGGCGTCCACGATGACTCCACCGATGGCCGTTCCATGTCCACCAATCCATTTCGTGGCGGACTCCGCAACAATGTCTGCCCCGTGGTCAATCGGGCGGAAGAGATACCCGCCGGCACCAAACGTATTGTCGCACACCAGCGGCACGCCGTGCTTGTGCGCGATGCTGGCGATGAGATCGAAGTCGGGCACGTTGAAGCGCGGATTCCCGATGGTCTCGACGTAGATCGCCTTCGTCTTGTCGTCGATCAGCGACTCGATGCTGTCGGGGTCGTCTCCATTCGCAAAGCGGACATCGATCCCGAACCGAGGCATCGAGACCTTGAAGAGATTATAAGTCCCCCCGTAGAGGTAGCTGGTAGAGACGATGTTGTCGCCTTTGCCGGCGAGCGTGGTGATCGTCAGGAACTCGGCAGCTTGCCCACTTGCGGTAGCCAACGCGGCCACACCGCCTTCGAGCGCGGCAATCCGCTTCTCGAACACGTCGTTCGTGGGGTTCATGATCCGTGTGTAGATGTTACCGAACTCTTTCAGGGCGAACAGATTCGCCCCGTGGTTTGCGTCGTTGAAGGTGTACGACGTCGTGGCGTAGATCGGCACAGCACGGGCGTTGGTGCCCGGAGCCGGCTCTTGGCCGGCGTGTACTTGAAGGGTCTCGAAGCGGGGCGTTTTGTTTTCGCTCATCGGAATAAATGCAGTAACGGGTTGGAGCTTCCTTTCCAACCTGCAAGGAAGGGAGGTTCTTTACTTTATGATTTATGAATTGGGATGTATGAAGTGATCACTGTGGGTTCAGCATCAAGTCGTAGATCATCCTTCGGCAATCATAAATAAAAAAGCCTCTCCCGCTTAGTGCAGAAGAGGCGTACGATCTGGAAGCCGAGGCTTCAGTTCGCATCACTCATCTTCCCACAGCGCGGCGTACCTAGCTGAGGCAGGAGTTAGCACCTTTCCCCGGGGGGATGGTTGCTAGGGTGTCAACGGGCCTGATCCCTACACCCTTCTGGATGAATGCGGAAGCATTTCAGTATGTAGTCGCTGGAGTAATTCAGCGGTTTCAGTATACCGGAGTCGTCGGTTAAGGTTCAACGGAGCGGGTAAAAAATCGCTGGAAGCGCTTTTCGCTGTGCTTTGGATGGAGTGTGACCGGAGAAACCTCGGGGCGTAAGGCGTCTCGTTTCACCCAGGTGGAGCGCAAGGTGGATCAGTCTTCGAGCCCCATCACTACCTGCAGGTATGCCGTGCCGGCACTTCGTGGCCATCGAGAGGCGAGACGTTCCGGCAACGCAGAAAGGCGGTTTTCCGTCTCGTGGCGTGGTAGCTTGCCGGAAGTGGCCTCCCAGCCCAACCACAAACCGCCTAACCACCCAACCATCTTGATTTACGGGATCACAGGCAACACGACGAAGGCCAAACTCTGGAAGCCGGCTGCCCGGCTCATGGAGTGGATGACTGAGCACGAGATTCCGTTTCGGCTTGCTCCGGACGTGGGACTCGGCCTCGTGAAGCGTGAGCTGATGGCCCCAGAAACCGTACGCGAGCTGGCCTGTGACGACCTGCCCGACGTGTGCGACGTGCTCGTCAGTTTCGGTGGCGATGGGACGATGCTGGGTACCGCGGCCTCTGTCGGCGACCGGGGCGTTCCGATTTTGGGGGTCAACATCGGCCGGCTCGGCTTTTTGGCCGATATCGAAATTGCGCAGATCGAATCGGCCATTCGGCAGCTTGAAGCCGGCAGGTATCGCGTCGAGGACCGGACGGTGTTGCTGGGCGATGCCGGCGATGGCGTCCACCGGTTCGCCCTGAACGAGTTCGTGCTGAAACGCGAGGCCTCGGGCACCATGATCTCGATCCGCGTGGAGGTAGATGGGCGCTACCTCAACACGTACTGGTGCGACGGCCTGATCGTCGCGACCTCTACTGGTTCAACGGCCTACTCGCTCTCTGCCGGCGGGCCGATCATTGAGCCTGGCTCGGGCGTTATCCTCATCACGCCTCTTGCCCCACACACACTGACGGTACGCCCAATCCTCGTACCGAACACTGCAATCGTGGAGGCTGTGGTCGACGCTCATGGGGAGTCCTACACCCTCAGCTACGACGGTAAGTCGTTCGTCTTCCCAGACACCCACTCGACCATCCGAATCCAGCGAGCCCAGCACACCGTCAAGCTCATCAAGCTCCCAGATCAGGATTACTTCGACACCCTGCGCGAGAAGCTTGGCTGGGGACGGTGAAACGTGGAAGGGTGGATGGGAGGCTAGGTAGATGAGTGGAGGGGTAGGTTGTG
>JBCDHV010000088.1:0-10638 GCA_038749615.1 Bacteroidota bacterium | reverse complement strand
TTCGGAACGAGTAGCGCTCCGACGTACCCAGATTGTCACGCACGACGAAATAGTACACCGTGTTGGGCTGCAATCCGGTCAGCCGGGCGAACGAGTTGTTCATGCCCTTGTAGTCGTGCACCACATCGACGCCGTGGCTCAGCGCGTATGGTGCACAGCCGGCTCCCTGAAGTTCCGAGCCATGATCGACCGTGTCGTAGCAAAGCATCGCACCGTCGCCTCTCGCCTGGTCCCAGCCGACGACCATCGTCGTAGCCGGATCGTCACGCCATGCGAGCCGGAACCGTTGGGCACCGCTTGCGCCATCGACGGGCGGTGGGGGCGGATCGCCCTCGTACGTCAGGGTCAGTTTGGGCCGGTGCCCCCGGTTCGCATTCTCGCGCGAGTCGAACTCCATACCGTCCGCCGCGTCATCATAGTTCTTGAAGATGAGGCCCTGATTGCTCTCAGGATCATCCAGCCAAGCCTGCACGACGGCAGCCGGCACCTCGAACGTGACGTAGCCAAACACCGCCGGCCCGACCATCGCGAGCGTATCCGGCGCGTGATCTGCCGCTGCGCCCGGAGCGCTCCAGGCCGTGCCGCTCGATGCGTTTTCCCATGTGGCTGCCGCCTCATCCCAAGGCGCGGTCATCTGGTGGACGTAGTAGGTGTCAGCCGTCTCGTTGTTGACGAACAACTGGACTTCAGCGCTGAGCGCGACGGCACCGGCCGGTATAGCGGAGAGGTCCCACAGGACCAGCGTGCTCTTGTCCGGGTCGCCGTCGACCGCATGGTTGATCGTGGTCCCCCAGGCGGTCGTGGGTGAATCGCTCAGCAGCTTCGTGTCTCGCGTGCCGGCGTAGCCATCCATGCCGTCCTGGAATTCCAACGTAGTCGTCGTGGACTGGGCGTGTACGCCAGCCACGATGCCACACATCATGACGATGTGCAGCAAGCCCTTGACTTGCTTCATCTTGCTCTCCTCGGTACCTGGGGTGGTTTACTGTGCCGGCGGAAACATACACAGAATCACGGAAACATTCCCAACTTGGCCTGGGAGACTGTTTCGATGGTTGGTTCTGCGCCACTGCTTCCCCGCCGAACATAGCGTTGACGCACCACGCAGCGCGTAGCCTCGGTTGCACCATCCGAGAAGATCGCCAGAGTCAAACGCAAAAAAGGCCGATCGCTCCTCAATGGAAGCAACCGGCCTTTCTGGGCAGGAATTGGAACCGACTGGCTAGCGAACGGCTGGGCCCGGTAAGGCCTGATCGTTTTTGCGTACAGCCGGGTACTGCATCGTCCCTTAGGCTTCTCCGTGGGACTGGCCAAGGATGGTGAGCGGAATCAACTCGAGGTGGATGCCATTGTCACCAGGGTAGCTCGACGTGTGGGCTACCTCGTTGGTCCAGATCTCGTCCGGAATGCCACTAGGAAACGCGTTGCAGATCGGCTCCACCTCAATTTGACGGTTGAGGTGTGTGCAAGCCGTGCATTGGGATTGGGGTGTAGTCATGATCCTGCTGAGGTTGTGGGTTCAAAACAAATGTTTGTGTGTATTTCGAACCACAACCCCGGCCTCTGGATCCACAAGCCATGAAATTTAGAACAAGTCTAAATCCGCCTTTCCCAACGTGTTAGCACGTTTGCAGCAACCGACAGCCCCGGTGCCCTACGGTAAGGTGAGACGCAGCCCAGCACCGAAATGCCGGCCCTCGATAGGCCCGTACACGTACGCCGTATCGAACGACTCGCCGAAGCCTGGAGTCCCCTCGTAGAATCCAACGAGCGGGGTCGACTGCCGGTAATCGAAGGCGTTTTCTATGGCGACGTACAGCTGCGCGAGCCGGCCCCCGAAGGTGACGTCCTTGGTCACCTGGACGTTACTCACCGTGTAGACCGGCGATTCGCTGCGCAAGGGCGAGCCCGTTGCTGCTTCGTAGGCCGCGCGCACATCGC
This sequence comes from Bacteroidota bacterium, assembly GCA_038749615.1. Classification (GTDB taxonomy): domain Bacteria; phylum Bacteroidota; class Rhodothermia; order Rhodothermales; family DATKEJ01; genus JBCDHV01. Next base: position 8,697 of record JBCDHV010000088.1, on the reverse strand, counting down.
TCGCGTAGTCAGGCAGACGCATCGGGCCGGTGAGACGGGACGTGAGATCTACGCTCAAGCCGTACGGAGCCTGCCACGTAAGCGTCGCCGTACCCTGGTAGTCCGGCGCAAACTCCAGCGGCCGGCGCTCCCCTGCCTCATCGACGAACACGTCGAGCCAGGTGCCGGCAACCGTGTACCGAAGCCCACGGCCGGCACTTCCCTGTACCTGGAGCGATACGCCCTGAGTCGTCGCAGAGCCATCGAGGTTGGCGTATCGGATTTCGCCGGGCACATCGTAATTGGGCTCGATCTTGTTCGAGAAACGTGTCCAGAAGACATCGAGATCGACGGTCACCGGGCGGGTGGTGCCGAGGATCCGTTGCAGGCTTCCCGTCACGCTGACGCTCCGCTCCGGTTCGAGGTCTTCGAGGATGAGTGTTGCTCGGCCGCCGGTGTACGCCGCATGGTCTTCCGTGAACAGATTCACGATCCGGAACCCGGTGCCGACGTTCATGCGGGCCGTCGTGTACGGGCTCGGCTGCCACTTGGCCGCTGCTCGTGGGCTGGCAATCAGGCCGTAGTCGGGCTGGTAGTCCGTCCGAAGCCCACCCAAGAGCCGAACCGACTCCGACACGCGCCAATCGTCCTGCACGAACACGCCAGGCACGATCCGCACGTCGGGCTGGTTTTCGAGCAGCACGCCGTCGTCATCGAACAGGCCCGTGGCGCCTGATCCGTCGTCATAGCGGATGGCCCGCACCGTGGTACCAAGGAGCAACGTATGGCCATCGAGCCGCGTGCCTTCGGTTTCCGGAGACCAGAGAAGTTGCCCGAATCCGTCCGTTTGGCTGGCCGTGTATTCGACATCGCCGTAGAACGAATCCTGATCGTGGTAGGCCCCCGACGCGCTCAGCGTGAGCTCCGGCCGAAGCTTGAGTTTCCCGATCAACTCGGCGCGTCGCGTGTAGATGCTCTCTCCGTAAATCTGGTCGGAGCCTCGCAGGCCAGAGACGTCGTCGAAGAAGCGCGCGACGCCGGCCGCCCGGTCTTCGTAGTACACTTTGCCGGCTAGGCTCGCCTGCTCGAAACCGAGCTGGTCTGAACGCATCGCCTTCCCAAAGAGTGCGATCCGTGTTTCGAACGGCCGGTCTGAAAACCCATCGAGGTTGTTGTCGCGAAAGTCCGCCGTGTGGAATAGCGTCCCTGAGACGAGCGCGCTGGTCCGGCCTCGGAGCGGCACGAACGAGACTTCAGCCGCCGTTTCAGACTGCGTGGTGGAAAACACATTGGCCGAAAAATCCGGCGTAGTTGCCGGCGCCTTCGTGATGATGTTGATCACTCCGCCGAGTGCTTCTGATCCGTAGAGGGTCGACATCGGCCCCTTCACGACTTCAACCTGCCGGATTAGCATCGGCGAGATGCCGTTGAGCCCGTAGACCGTCGCGAGACTCGACATCACCGGCATGCCGTCGATCAAGACCGCCGTGTTCGGGCCGTCGATGCCGTTGATGCGGATGTTGTTGGTGTAGCAGACGCCGCAGTCGATTTGCTGGTAGAGCCCGTTCACGCGCTCGACCGCGTCCATGACGTTCGCCGAGGGCGTGGTCTCCAAGAACTTCGCCGGCACCACATCGACTTTCACCGGTGACTCGCGAACGCCCATGTCCTCCAGCGTTCCGGTAACCACAATCGCGCCGACGTCGAGCGTCGCGACATCAAGGGCCACATCGAGAACGATAGTTTGTCCCGCACCCACGTCAACGGCCTGCTCCACAGGCGCGTAGCCAACGGCTGAGAACCGAAGCATGAAAGTGCCAGAATTCGGCAAGTCGATCCGGTACTGGCCGTCCGCGTCAGCCGCCGCGCCAGCGCCCGTCCCGGCAACCTGCACCGTCGCAAACGGTACCGGCTCGCCTTCGGACGAAACGCGGCCTTCGACAGATTGCGCTTGTGCTGCCAGGCCGGCGGACAGCAGGAGCGAGATTCCGGCAAGTGCGTGTAGAAAAGTCCGTTTCATGATCAATGGGGAAAGGGTCGTCAGTGTGTGCCTGGCTCTTCCTCAGCGGCGAGTACCGCATCTAGGATAGGCAAGAGGCCTTCAGCAGGCAGAAATCCAGTGTGGCGGCCGAGCACGCTACCGTCAGGCGCTAGGAAGACCAGCGTCGGCGTGGTCTCCGCCCCGAGCCGAGCGGCCCACTCGGCTTCGGAAAGCCGGTACGGGCCGACCCGGTGCGTACGGTCGCGCTCGTCGATAGTGAGTTGTGCCAAGGCAAACTGGCCGAGACGGGCAGCAACCGTTCCGTCTGTGAACGTATCCCGTTCGAGCTGCCGGCAGGGCCCACACCACGCCGCTTGCACGTACACGAGGGCCGGCCGGCCTTCCGTGGCGGCCTGGCTGAGCGCGTCGGGCAAGGAGCCCCACTGCGGCTGGCCGTGCCCGAAGACTGCGGCAAGCCCAAGTAGTATTAGGAATGACTTCAACATGTTTTAGGATAGCCTAAAAATATGTTTTAGTCAACCCAATTCGATGTAGGGAACATGGCATGTCCCCTACATCAGAGCACGCAGCCAATCGAAACGTAGACGCTGCGAGCGGACGCCGGCAGGATGCCGGGGCCCGGGTAGCCGGTGGCGCGGCGGGTGAAGTAGCGGGCGTCGAGGAGGTTGTTGACGCCGGCTTCGAAGCGAATTACCCCGTGTGCGTAGCGGCTCGACAGGTCAACCACGCGGTACGATGGAATCAGGCCTTCGATGGCGGTTGGGGTACGGAGCGCGTTTGAGGCGTCGGAGAACTGCTCGGAGACGTAGCTGAACTGGGCCGCGGCTTCGAAGGCCCCGATGCCTACGGTCAACCCGGCCTTCGCGTTGACCGCCGGCACGAGTTCGACTTCGTTGCCCTCGATACCAGGCTCATCGGAGTTGACGTAGCTCGCGTCGATCAAGGCGAGGTTGCCAAAAGTCGAGACGCGGAAGGATGCGTTGCGGTCAACGAAGGCGCGGACGAGGTCGACTTCTGCAAAGCTCTCCAGGCCGTAAATCTGCGCGTCGGCGATGTTGGTGCGGAAGCGAAAGACGCGGTCGACCAGGTTGTTGAAGACTGGGTTCGGCTCCCGGCGCAAGATGGTGCCGATGCGGTCTTCGTACGACAACAGGAACAGCGATACATCATACGAGAACAGGCCTTGCGAGACGCCTCGGGCACCGAGTTCGGCGTTGAACCCGCGCTCATCATCGATGTCGGGGTCAACTTCCAGGCTACCGACGTTGACGCGGATGTCGTTGAAGTTGATCGCGCGGTAGTTCTGTGAGACGTTCGCATACACCTCTAGCTCGGGCGACTGCTTGAAGCTCGCCCCTACGCCGAAGAACATGAACGACCGGTCGCGAGACCGCTCCTCCTCGATGCGCTCGTCGAGCAAGACGTTGCCGGCGAGATCGAAGACGCGGTTGCGGTAGTACCCGTCCGCGCTGGTTTGGATGTACTCGAACCGAGCCCCAGGCGTCACGCTGAAACGCGGCGTCAGATTGAAGACGTTCTCGGCGAAAACAGAAACGTTGGTGCTGGGCAGATCAAAGTCCGAGCCTTCGAGGTTGTCGGGATTCAGGTAACGGAACTCCGCGTCTGCGCCGTCTGGCCCGTCGCCCTGCCGGCGGTCTGTAAAGCCGTCGTAGTAGCGCGCGCCCACGAGCAAGACGGAGAGCTGGTCCCGCAATGGATAGCGGTGTAACACGCGCGTCTCGTTGCCCCAATTCTGGAAGTCATCGTTCAAGAAATCGCGCGGGCCGCCGAAGTCGAGCCGGTCGATACGCCCCAGGTTTCCGAGCGCGTCCCGGCCGGCGATCAGACCAAAAAACCGGGTGTCGATCAGCGTTCGAGACGTTGGCTCGTAGTCGGCAGAGAGGGCGAAGAGATTCCAATCGACGGCAAACCAGTTGCGCTCGCGGTTCGACTGCCGGGGATCTGCCTCGAATTGCGCGTCGGTAAGCCCACCGGGCTGCTGCGCGACGTAGCGCATAAACGTGAACTCGGGGCGCACGGTGAACTCCGGCGTGAGTTGGTACCGAAGGCCGGCGTACGCCGTGTGTTGGTCCAGCCCGGCATTCGGGCGCCAGCCGTCGCTTCGCTTGTACTGGTAGAAGCCGTAGTAGCGAAGCCTGCCCGAGGTCCCGCCGGCGCTGTTAAACGAGTTGAACAGCCCAAACGAGCCGGCCGATTGCGTCGAACTGAACTCGAAGGGCTTGTCTTCCGGACCTTGCTTGAACTTGAAGTTCAGCACGCCCCCAAACTGGGTCCCGTACTGCAGCGAGGCTGCCCCTCGGATGATTTCGATGCGGTCGAGCGCTTGAACGGGCGGCGTGTAGTAACTCTCCGGATAGCCGAGGGCATCGGCCGCGATGTCGTAACCGTTCTGGCGCGTATTGAAGTTGGAGCTGCGGTTCGGGCTGAGGCCGCGCCCGCCAATGCCGAGCTGCACGCCGGCCCCATCGCTCTCCCAACTGTTCAGGCCGGGCACCTTGGCGTAGACCTGCCGGCTGTTGTTGGCCGCCACGTTGGCCGTCAGCGCCTCGATCAGCACGACTTCGGTCTTCTTGGCATCGTACAAGGCCGCACCCTCGACGGACGCTAGCCGCCCGATCCCGAAGGAAGCCTCATTCTCGCCGGCGATGGTCAGTTCGTCGATATCGCCTTCGAGCGCCGGCAGCCGAAAGTCGAGGCGCGTCTCTTCCGCTCGAACGGCGATCCGCTGCGTCACGAGCTGCCGGCCGGCTTGGAAGGCCGAAACCGCCAGCGTACGTGTTGGCACACCGGTGAGCCGGTAGCGCCCGTTTTCGTCGGTTTGCGTGGAGACAAGTACGTCAGAGGTAAGCGTACGCCGGCCCGCCTCATCGGTGACGACTGCCGAGTCCGCCGCGAACACCGTCACGGCTGGCAGCGCACGCCCGGCCTCGTCGGTCACGCGTCCCGACACGGTTCCCGTCTGCGCCCAAGCTGTCTGACAAAGCAGCAGGAGCACCCACCCGAATCGACGTCTCATCGCGAGCGGGTAAGCGTTGCGTTCAGCTGCCCGTCTTCGAACGGTAGAATCCACGTTTTTGGCCGAAAGCCCGGCGCGATCTCCGTCAGGTCTACCGTGGGATCGATGAAGGGCCGGCTGCGGCGGCCGTTGAGCGTCACGTAGGACTCGGCGCGAATCTCGACATTGGCGCGGCCTTCCTTGGCGTATTCCGATTCGAGGAAATGCGCGTACTGCAAGATGAGATCGGGCTGGGTTGCCATCATTTTTTCTTGCTGAGGCGTCAGATACTCCCAGTTCGCCGTCTGCCATGTTTGCCCTGTCTCCGGATCGGTGACGTTGAAGACCGTGTAGCCGGCCTTCTCCATCAGCATGACGCGCCACGAAAACCGGTAGCCTTGCTCGGTCCAAAACAGTTCGCCCGGGTAGAGCATGTAGCGGACGGGCAGGAACAGCTGAAGCGCGAAATGCGCCGCCATCAACACGGCCAGCGCCCCGCCCGCTCGGCGTGATGGCGTCCACACGATGTCCCTCGCCGGGGTGTCCGATGTCTGGCCTTTCTTGAAGGGCCACAGCCGGCTCAAGGTATTCAGCAGCTTCTCGTGGAACGCGGGCGAGAAGTAAATCAACGTGGCCCCGATCATGATGTACGGAAACATCCCAATCGGAAAGAGGATGGCCGTCATCACATGAAAGGCCACGACGGCAGCGTACGCCAACGGACGCGTCCGCTGCCACAGGAGAAAGAAGACGATGAACAGATCGTACAGCGCGCCGGCCCAACTGAACAGGTAGGCCGTAATCGGGAGTTGCAGCAGCGGCCCGACGATGGGCGTGTGGGACTGTGCCGGCAACCAGAGCTTGAGCGGCATGGCCTCGAACAGCCAGTCGGGATTCAGCTTGGCGAGCCCGGCGAACACGTAGACGAAACCAAGCTGGACCTTGAAGAGATCGATGGTCCATGCCGGCACACGCGTGGCTCGAATCGAGGGCCGGCGCAGTACATCGACAGAGAAACTTCGATGGGCCGGCACCCAAATCATCAGGAAACCGACGATGCTGACGAAGTAGTAGTGGTTCAGGTAGTTGGTGACATCGATCAACTCGACGTAGGTGAACGTCACGAAGAAAACTACCGCAGCCACGCGGTAGAACGCTCCGAGCATCATCGCGACCGCCGCGATGCCCATCACCGCGAACCAGAGCTGCATCCAGCCGTCGCCCAGCGGCTTGACCCAACCAAACCCGTAGTAGGTAAAGTGAAACGACGGCTCGACGTACAGCTGCGTGATCCAGCCGTGCGCTGCAAACCGCACCACGCTCGCCGCCATCATCCCGCCAAACACTACGCGGAACACCACCAACGGCGCAATCGACGTCGGCCGCATGAGCCACCGCCGGAGCCGGCTCTCTCTCGATGTCGCTGTGTGTTCCACCGGGGGCTCGCGTTGCTCGCGTGGAGGAGTGGATGCGTGGTCAGGTGGAAGGGTGGATGAGCAAATCACAGTTGGGTCAGACGCTCGGGTCAACCAACCCACTCCTCTACTCTTCCACTATCCATCCCATCCACGTATCCACCTTAATCTCCGTCCGTGTCCTGGAAGGTGATCGTCACGCCAAGGACGGAGGTGAGATCGGCCTTGAGGAGGGCGACGAGTTGTTGCATCGCCACGAACGTGTCGTTGACCAACTGCGGGTCGTCTTCGATCTGTTTTGGCAGCGGATCGTTCAGGCCTTGAAGCGAGGTCACGATGTTGACGAAAGCGCCATCGATGTCTTCGGAGAGCGCCTGATTGTCGAGACTAACGAGGTAGTCGTCGTAGCCTAGGCCGTCAGCTCCATCGGCGCTGATGCCCTTGAAGAGCCGGCGCATCGCCTCGACGTTGGCCACGGCTAGTTCTACCGAGTAGCCCGCATACAACGCCTCAACGAGCAACGGGCGAGGAATGCCGGCACTCCGAACACCAGCCGGGATGCCGATCTTGCCGTCCCGCAGGAAGCGCTCGTAATGGAGCACCATGGCGTTGGTGAGCTGCCCAACCGAGCTGCCAACATCAACGCCGGCTTGATCTGGGCTGAGAAACGTGTTCAGATACGTCGCTCTCCATTGGTTAGCCACGTTGTTGACGTTCGCCCGGACGAAGGCGACGTTGTCGGCCAGGTACTGCGCCCGTGGGGTCGCGAGGGCGTCTGTACTGAAGAGCGCCACGACGTCCTCGTCGGTCCCGCTGTGCAGCAGGTAGCCGAGCGTCGGGAAACCGCCGGCGGCTTGGTTGGCAACGGTGCCAAGGACATAGCCGCCTTCGGAAATATTCGCCTCGATGCGATCCGTATCCGCCGGATAGGTATTCAGTGATCCACGGAGCACGGCAGATTCGGCCGGCCCGAATTGGAACAGGTTGGCGGCCTGCCAGGCCATCCGAGCGTCTTTGAGGGCAGCCTGGGCTGCATCCAGCGTCGAGGCCGACGGTGCGGCAGCAAACCCGTCGGCGGCCGTCGAGAGTGCCGCGGTGGCCTGCTCCAGCGCCGCGTAGGCCGGCGTGATGACGTTTTGCCCGATGTTTTCGAGCATGGCTGCACGGTCGAAGCCGGGCTCAGGCATGTCTGGGCCGCCATCATCGGGATCCGAGCTGTCACAAGAGCTCAGTAGGAGCCCTGCCGAGACGAGCAGGACCAGAGAAAAGAGTCGATGCGAACGCGTCATGATCAGTTCGTTGACTGGAAGCGGTGTGGTGGGTGGTATCGCGTAAGAGCTGGGCAGCCGGGCAGGTGCTTCCGCGCCCCACCCAACTGCCCAATCCGCAACTAGTGCCCGTGGAGCCTACAAGTCGTCTTGGACCGGGGCGAGCACGGGGTAGGCAGCGACGATCTTGCCTTTGGCGGCGTTCAGGCCGGCCGGCGTGGCATTCCAGAAGTTGCCGTCGGCCCCGAAGTCCGTGTCCAGGATTTCGGCAATCACGTTGAGCGAGATCACACGGCGCGGGCTATAGCGAAGCGCGTTCGTGAAGGCCCATGCTTCCGAGAGCACGTGGAACGCTTCACCCTGCTTGCCTTCGTCGAGGGCCGCGAGCGTGTCGTTGATGTAATGAACGGCCGTAGCGGCAGCGACGATCTCCAGGTTCTCATAGAGAATGTCGCGCTGCTCGTTCTTCGTCATCAGATCATTGTTCACGATCGCAGCACGCCCAGCGATGTAGGCGTTCATGATGATGTCGCTCGTGCCTAGCGGGCCGTCGACGGTGGTCGAGTAGTTCGCCCAGAAGCGATCTTCCGATTTCCGCTCGTCCGGCCAGTTCGAGGTGAAGTCGATCGGTGCACCAAAGTAGCCGAAGGCTTCGTCCCAGGCGTGCTCCATGGACGTGTAGTTCTTGCCTTCCGTCAGCTCGGTGTTCTCGACATCGTCCCCGATGCGGCCATCCGCCAGATACGTGTTGTAGATCTGATTGAGGAAGACGGCCCCCATCAGGCCCTTCTCGACGAACTGCGTGAACTCGTGGCCTTTCTCGTTGATGAGAATCGTGTTGCCACTGTTCTCGCGGACGATGAGGCCGGCCGTGCCGTTCTCGGCCATCGTGCCGGCTGCACCGGCGATGCTCGCCTCAGCGGCGGCAGCGAAGAAGCCCTCGAACAGCTCATCGTCGAGGTCAGGCGCAAACGTCTTGTTCTTGAGTTGCCGATCCGACGTAAAGGTGAAGTTGCC
>JBCDHV010000087.1:0-10686 GCA_038749615.1 Bacteroidota bacterium | reverse complement strand
GCCACCTTGTCCTTGAACGCGACGCCTTTTTCGAGCTGCGAGACTGGGGTGAGGCAGAGCAAGTACCACGTCAGCTCCGTCACCTGGGGGATATCACTCTGCTTGAACAGCGACGCCTTGCTCGGGTCGAGCCCGAGCGCGAGGTAGTCGAGCGCCACGTCGAACGTGTAGCGCCGAAGGGCCTCGGCGTCCGTGATCGTGGTGAGGGCGTGGTAGTCGACGATGAAGAAGTACGCATCGTGCGCCTCCTGCATCGCGATGTTCTGCCGGATAGCCCCGAAGTAGTTGCCGATGTGCAACGTCCCGGACGGCTGAATACCTGATACGACGGTCATGGCTAATTATGATGTATGATTTGGGATTTATGAGAAGCGGTGCGGTTTAGCCGTCTAATCCCGCACAGATCGGCTACTGTCACACGGACCACATCTGATGGAAGCATAACGGAGCAAGTAGACCTTCATAAATCATAATTCCCAAATCATAATTTACAGAAGTCCTTCGGCGGCGACGAGCATGGCTTGTTTCAGCGCCTTGGCCTTGTTGACGGTTTCCTCGAATTCGAGCTCGGGGTTGCTGTCGGCGACGATGCCGGCGCCAGCTTGGACATAGACATGCGGCCCCTGGACCACCATCGTGCGGATGGCGATGCAGGTGTCCATGTTGCCCGAGAAGTCCAGGTAGCCGACGGCACCGGCGTAGATGCCGCGCTTCGAGGGCTCCAATTCGTCGATGATTTCCATCGCTCGGACTTTCGGTGCGCCGCTAACGGTGCCGGCGGGGAAACACGCCGCCAAGACATCCATCGCCCCGCGCGACTGGTCCAATTCGCCGGACACCTCGCTCACGATGTGCATCACGTGCGAGTAGCGCTCGACGTACGCAAACCGGTCGACCGTAACCGTCTCGAAGGCGCATACCCGGCCGAGATCGTTGCGGCCAAGGTCGACGAGCATGACGTGTTCGGCTTGCTCTTTCGGATCGGCGAGAAGCTCTTCGGCGAGCTGGGCGTCGGCCTCGGGCGTAGCCCCACGGGGGCGGGTGCCGGCAATCGGGAGCAGCTCAGCGCGGCCATCCTCGATGCGGACCAAGACTTCCGGCGAGGAGCCGACCAGGGCAAACGTCTCGAAGTCGAGGTAGAACAGATACGGCGAGGGGTTGACTTGGCGCAGCGCACGGTACAAGTTGAACCGGTCGCCAGAAAACTGGGTCTCGAAACGCTGCGAGAGCACCACCTGGAAGATGTCGCCTTCGTAGATGTACTCTTTCGCACGCTCGACGGCCGCCATGAACGCATTCTTCTCGATGTTCGAGACCATCGCCGTCCGGCCTAGGGTAACCGGCACAGGCCGTTGCTGAATGCCGGCGGCCAGTTCCGCCTCCAAGCGCTCGATGCGGCGCAGCGCGGCGCGGTAGCCGGCGGACAGGTCGGTGTCGGGCTCGACGAAGACGCTCGCCATCAAGACGAGTTGGTTCTTTACGTGATCGAACGCCGCGACGGTATCGTAGAAGCACCACATGCCATCGGGCAGATGGAGATCGTCTGCCGGCGTATCCGGCAGATGCTCCACGAGCCGGACGCCATCGTAGCCCAGGTAGCCAACGGCTCCGCTGCTAAACCGAGGCAGGCCGGCGACTTGTACCTCTTCGTACTCGTCCATTTTCGCCTGCATGTAGGCAAAGAGGTCGCCGTCGATGCGCTGTGTGGTGCCGGCTTCCCGGACGGTAATGCGCCGCCCTCGCGCCTCGACGACCCGGTAGGGCTCCTTTCCGAGAAAGGTGTAGCGCGCCTTCCGCTCCCCGCCTTCGACGCTTTCGAGCAGAAACGGATACGTCCCGGGCCGGCGCATCGACAAAAACGCCGATACCGGCGTGAGCAAATCCGCGCTGCGCCGCTTGTACACGGGCACCACGAGGCGCTCCGCCCCGCCGGCGCGGGCGTCGTTAGTGAGCGTCAGGAACTGATCGAACGAAAGCATCGGAAATCTGGGTAGGGCGGGGTCGGTGGAGGCTTGGGGAGAGCAGGGGTGCGTGGATGGAGCGATGGCGTACCGGCAAAAAAAAACCGCCGGTCAAGCGTGACGGCGGATCGTAGACATCGAACAGGGGCGCAGGCACGCGCCGGGAGACCGGCCGTCAGAACACATCGTTGCGCCACCACCAGGAAACCTGGGGCGGATGATTCAGCAGGGCGCTATGAAAGCCAGTCGGTGTCATCGGGGGCGAATATAGGCGGTTGAGCCGACGGGGACAAGGGAGAAAATTGTGTAGAACGTATAGGGTAGTGGTGCCGGCTGTGACGCAGATCCAACTTTACCGAGTGGATGGGGATCGGAAATTAGCTTCTACATCCTGCCGGCCGTGAAAGACACGGATCACCTCGACTCCCTGAACGCCTTCGGCAACGGGTACGTAAAGCACGACGTACCTGCCGACGGGAAAAGACCGGACTTTCGGCAGGAGTTCGGGGCGAAGCCGCCCCATGTGAGGAAACTCAGCTAGGCGTTTTAGCTTCGCCTCGATCTTTCGAAGTAATCGTGTTGCCGCTTCCACATCATCGAGCGCGACTCGGAGCCAGATGTTTTCTAGATCCTCCTGCGCTAGAGGCCGTTTGAGAACTAAAGCCACGTAAATCTAGGAGGCGTTTTTCCGTAGATCGGCTAGACGCTGCTGGCCTTGCTCAATGATGGCATTCATATCGAGAGGCGTGGCGGTACCACTCTCCAAGCCCTCGCGAACCATCTCTCGCACATTTTCGAGTTTCGTCAGGTAGTCATTGATCTGCTCCGCGAGGAAGGCTTGATCGGTTTCGGGCAGCTCTCTTAGGCGCGAGATCGCTGTTTCCATGCTTTGTGTCATGGCTTGGACTCTTTCTGGATGTTTGGCATTGGCAGACACCGCTTACGCTCCAGCCTGGCATAGAGTTTTCGGCACCAGAGCAACGCCTGGAGATCGAGAAGGAGATTCATTCCTTGCCAAGCCAGAAGGAATCAGGGAGCGGGTCATCGAAATCATCGGCCATCTCCACCGTTCCCTCCCCAAGGCCGGCTACGCGCTTCTCCGCGGGAAATGGTTCGAGATCGTAGCGCGTTCGTTTCGTTTCACTTGCTCCGTCTCCGTTTGGCTGATCGCCCGTGTAGGCGTCGATCTTCTGAAGAAAATCGGAGGCCAACTGCTCCCCGAGTTTCGGGGGCAGCGTCAGCAAGCGTTTGGTGAGCTTCTGAATCTATGTCATGGCCTTTGTCCTGTCGAGCAGCCTTTCATTTCGAACCAGAGCAATGGTTTAGGCAGGCTCGAACCTCTTCACGTCGATCTCTTGGGCTGTGCTGCGTATCTGCGCAAGATCGTAGTTCATCTGTTGCCGCAGCCAGCTCTCCACGCTCCCGCCGAACGCTTTTGACAGGCGCACGGCCATGTCCGCGGAGATGCCCTGATGCCCGTTGATGAGCCGGGAAAGCGTAGCACGATGGACGCCCAGTCCTGCCGCTGCCTCAGTGATAGTGAGCCCGAGAGGTTCGATGCACTGGCGGTAAACAAAACGGCCTGGATGCGGGGGGTTCTTCATCGGCATAGCGGGTCTCCTTCTCGGTTCAGTGGTAGTCTTCGTAATTGACATCGGCCACATCCTGGCCTTCAAAGCAGAACGTAACGCGCCAGTTTGCGCGAACGGTCACGGCCCATGTTCCAGCCCGGTTTCCCTTTAGTTCGTGGAGGCTAAATCCAGGCAGGTTCAAATCCTCCGGCGATTCAGCCACATCGAGACGGGCGAGAAATGTCCCGTAAGCGCTCGGCGTGCTGAGGGTTGACACGGCGGGGATTGTCATCTTCGTAAAGCTGCTTCAGCCCTTTGTGCCTGAAGTTCAGAATCATGGCGCGCAGACCTCAAGTTGCTCGGGCGCTTATTGTAACATGTAACGCGACAGGCGACAACATGTTTTTCTTACCTCATCATGGTCCGGCCTGATGATGACTCTCGCTTCCCAGGGCCCCTTGAGAACCACGCTTGGCTGAAGGCCACTTTTTGGCGGATCCGCTGCTCTATACTTCCTCAGACCAGTCAGCGCTTTCCGATACGGTCCCGCCAGACGCTGAGGGCGCTGCCGAGACGGTTCTTGGCCCAGTGCCAGTCGCTGGGGCCGATCAGGAAGAGGCGTTGGGGATAGGCGCGGGTCATGCGCCGGAAGAGTACGACGTCCGTGCCGGCGATGACGATGTAGGAGCACGTCGTGGTGATCGCCGCGCCGAGGCCGCCGTACGTGGGGATCAAGAACAGGCCGAGTGGGAGCGTGACCAGGAGGCCGGCGAGGTGGCCCAGGCTGGAGTACTGTGGGCGGTCGCTTCCGCCGAAAAACTTGGTAATGACTTTCACCGTGAGAAAGGCCGCGGTGCCGGGGAGTAGGACCCAGATCAGTAGGGGCAGTTCGGCATAGTCAGAACCGAGAATCTGCGGCAGAAATGGGGCAATAGCTGCGAGGCCGAGACAGCCCAGCACCGTGAATGCAAACAGCGCCCGATGAATCTGGGCGGTCACTTCAGCGCGCTCGGCCACCTGCTTGGTTTCGGCGACGCGTTTGAAAAGCACGGGGCCGGCCGCATCTGGCGGGAGCCACAGGATTTCGGTGACTCGGGCCGACGCCCCGTAGACGCCCAGCGTGCCGGCGTTGAGGCCGAGCAGCGAGATCAGCATCTGGTCGAGCCGGAGGTTGGCGAACGCTGCCAAGCCACCGATCCAATCGCGAAACCCATAATGGTACGCGTCGCCCAGCATCGGGAAATTGAGGGTGAACCGTGGCTTGGTCCTCCGCCAGACGAGCACGAGCATGATCGTTGCGTGCAAGGCGTAGGCGCACACCAGGCTGTACAAGGCACCCTCCAAACCAAGGCCAAGACCGAGTACCAGGATCGCCAGAAACAACGGCGTGAGCAGCGTGCCGAGGATCGTGGAGACGTTCATCAGCGTGAACCAGCCGGCACCCATCATCGTGCGAAGCAGGACCAGGGACAGGCCGGCACACGGGAAAATGCTGAGCACGGGCAGGAGCAAGGTATCCGATAGTCCCCGCGTCACGGGAAGGTCGTATCGCCACGCGAGGTAGACGAGCAGGGCCGTCACCGAGCCATGGAAGAGGCCCACCAAGAGCGACGAAACGAGGGTGCGTTCCGGGGCATGTTGGCCACTGCTGATTTCGTACGTAAGCCCGCCGCCGAATCCCAGAAAGGACAGCGGCAGTACCGTGAACACGCCGAGGAGGACAAACACGTAGACCCCATACGCATCACTTCCGAGCTGGCTGATCACAGCAAACTGGACCACCAGTTGCGCGGGCAGCAGCACGACACGCGTCGCCAGAATGCCGAGTGTGGCCCTTGAATTCGACGCTGCAGGCATCAGGCCAGTCGCGGAGGGTGGACGGGGAAAGTCAGCCCAAGATAGGCTGCGCGCGTCTCCGTCACGCCAACTCGGCGGTGGAAACGCGTTCCAAGATGGAGGCTAGAGCCGTGGCGATGCGCTCTGAGGCGCGGCCGTCGCAGGTACCGCATTCCTGGGCACGTGTGTGCGCCCGAGCCTCGGCTGTCCGGCCCGGGTCGGCGAGATCGGCGCGGATGGCGGCTTCGAGTTCCTCGAACGAGCCGACCGGCGTGACGCCGCCGAGCGCGATCAGTTTGTTCATGTGGATCACGTCTCGGTAGCGCCGGATCGAGGCGTGCCAGGGGAGCGTCTGGGTACCATCGAACACGGTCAGCACGACGGGTTTGTCCTGGATCATCGCGTCAATCGAGAGCGTCGAGCCGGAATTCAGGCAGATCGCGCAGCCGGCGAGCAGGTTGACGAGATGCGGCAGATCGCGCTCCTTCATGTTCCACGCCAGCGAACTGGTTTCGAGCGACGGATAGTCGATGACCACGCGCGTGCTCTTGAGTCCATCGAGGCGGGGCAGCCAGGTGGGGTCGGACGTGTAGCCGGTCACGTTTTGCGGATGAGGCCGTACCACGAGTTGAAGGTCGGGTCCCCATACGCCGTCTTCCACGGCGCGCGCTAGCCACTCCACCACTTCGATCTCGTAAGGCGTAATCGCCGGCGAACTCATCCCGAAGAAGAGATACGGCTTGTCCGGGTCAAGCCCGAGCCGGCCGACGGTTTCCCGGACGCCTTTTTCTGACGGGAGCGTGATGTGCCGGTCGAAGTGGGCGACGCCGCACTCGAAGATGCGGTTCTTGGGAACGCCGTAGTAGGCCTTCACCTCTTCGGACATGATCGGGCCCCACGTGACGTAATAGTCGGCATTGACCGAGAAGCGCCCTTTGGAGGTAATGTTATCCCAGCTCAGGAGTTGGGAAACCGTCGTGCAGCCGGCCTTGCGCGCCTCGTGCAGGAAGCAGGCTTCGAGGATGGCGACCGGGTAGGTAGACACCACGACGCTCGGATTCAGGTCGGCGATGATCTGGGCAACTTCCGGGCTGTCGAGGAACAGCCGGCGTTCCACAGAATCGAGCATGCGGCGGATGGCCGGCGAACGCAGCGACACTTTGTTCAAGCCGAGGTAGAGCCGGACTTTGGCCGCCGTCTTTCCGCCTTCGTCCAGGTACCGGTAGTGCCACGAGCGCAGCGATGGGTTTTCCAGGACGTTCTCAAACAGGTAGCGCCGCAACAGCCCCTCGTATTCACTCCGCAGCTTGGAATGCATCACGGGGGCCTGCACCAGGGAGACACCGTGCCGTTGGGCCAGCGCCTGCATGTTTGCTTCCTCTGCATTCGGGACGACGAGCGCTACCGAGACGCCTGCTTTCCGAAGATTCGGCAGGATGTCCGAGTGCAGAATCATCCGCGCCGCGAACCCATGCGACACTACGTAACAGAGATCAACGCCCATAGTCTGTGCTTGGTCGGCGCACACAAAGGAATCTTAGACAGGAAAGCAAACGAGGGGAGCGTCACGCTGGGTGGGACAGACTCCCTATTTCAAGGCCCGTTTTGAGGCCTGCGAGGCTAGATAGCGCGCAGCCACGCAAGAAAAAACAGGCGAAAGGCGCATTTCGGCAGGCAACTTGAGATGCGGCGAGTATCAAACATACGGACCTGGAGCCGGAAGAAACGCCAGCAGGCACTTCGGCCAGGGCAATTGACTGGCATTTCGCACAGGGGTGCATCAGGTGAGGCACCAGTTTTGCCCAGCCTCTTCACCGGCGGTCCCTCCCTCTACGCGAGGCGCTCATGGCTCATGCATCGAACACTGGAATTCCCGAAGGCTGGCAGCCCGTCCGGTCGCCCGTTTCTGTGTGGATCACGTCCCGCCGGCTCTGGGCCGTTTCGGCCCTCGCACTGCTCGTCTGGGCAATGATTTGACGAGCAGATTTTGGCGAAGCAGGAGGCTTCTGGAATTATGATTTGGGAATTGGGATTTATGAGAAGCGGTTAGGCTTAGCCTGATCGATTAGTTCAGCCTGGTCTCTGTCAGCCTGAGTGTATTGGGATGAGCACCAACCGAACGAGAACCCATTCATAAATCCCAATTCATAAATCATAATTCCCCAGCACCCTCTTTCCAGGCCGCCAGAACCGGCACGAACTATGTCCCAACGTAGTCCGCGACTTCGACCATGCGGACGTTGTAGTTCGCCTCCATGAATTGCCGGATCGGGGCGACGTGGTCTGCGCCGATGAACACGACGACGCGCTCTCCGGCTGCGTAGTCGACGCGCTCCAGGATGTGGCGGTAGATTTTGATGTTGCGCCGGACCCACTCGCCTAGCAAATCGGCACCGGTTCGGTTGGCGCGGTACGGCGGAGCCGGCGTGTCCATGCCGACGCGCACGAATCGGTTGACGTATCCATCGTACATCAGCGCTTGGTACTCGGGAGAACTCATCCAGTGCAAAAACTCCCCGACCGTCGCTTCTCCGAACAGACTGTCTCGCGAAACCATCGACCACGGAGAGGGATGTGTGAACGGCGCGGTTCCGTCCAGTAAGGCCGTCTGGTCCATCGCCTCGGCCGTCGCGCGGAGGGTGTCGCCGAGCCAGAAGCCAGCATTGTCGATGGCCCAAACGCGCTCCAAGCCGGCCACGTCTGCAAGCCGGTAGCCCAGCTGGTAGACTTCGTTGCGAGGTAGCGCGAACCGGCCGGCGCGGTACTCGGCGTAAGTGGAATCGATGCGGTCTTGCCAGAAATACGCCTGTCGCTCCACCATGACCTGCGTCGGCTCGAAGGCAGCGAGCTGTCCCACGAAGTCCCGAATCTCGGCCTGCCGTTGGCTATCGAGCGCATCGAAGACCGTCGTATCCGTCTGTGCGAAGTGGAACACGCCGACCAGCATCACCTCGACCGGAGGCTTTTCTGGAGGAGCCGGCAACTCAGGAAAGGGCGATTGGGCGAGGACAGACGAGCTGACCAGAACGGTCAGGAGGGAGAAGCGGAGCAGCATGGCAGCGTGGGATTGGGGAAGATCAGCTCAGGCGCAGTCATGCTAAAAATTTAGCATTATTTTCCCACGTATGCCAGTCTCGTGCACGAATGATTACCCCTGCACGAGCCGGCGGAGGTCGCTGCGGGCGTTTTCGACGCGGCCGTAGATCAGCGTCTTGCCGTCTCGTGAAACAGCCAAGCTCGGGCTGGCGAGGCGGACGACCTCGGACACGACGCGGGTCTCGCCCGTCTCGAAGTCGAGGAAGGTCACGACAAGGCCGTCTGGCGTCCGGTCCAGCGCGTAGAGGCCAGCGTCGCTCAAGGCCCAGTTGAGCGCGTCGCGGAAGGCAAGCGCGTCGGTCACGAGCTCGGCGTCCTGGGTCGCGCTGCGGTTCTCCAGAGAGATGCGCCACAGGCCGGCTTGGTCTGCCCGGGCGAAGTAAAGCCACTGGCCATCGCTGGAGGCCCGGCCGTAGAGCGCGTTGTGCTGCGTCACCTGCTGGGGCTCTCCGCCGGCTAGGGGCATGTACCACAGTTCCCACGTGCCGGAGCGCCGTGTGCTGAAATAGACGCCTGTACCGTCAGTCGTCCAGCCCGATAGCCGGGCATTCCAGTCGGCCGGAGTCAGGAGACGCGACCGGCCCGCGTTCACATCGACGATGTAGACGGAGGCGTTGCCGTTTGGCGAGGCGTTCAGGGCAATCAGGTCGCCGCTCGGTGACCAGCGGGGCGCACCCACGGCTGAGCCATCGAAGGAAGAGAGTTGAACGGGATCTTGCCCGTCGGCATCGCTCACCCAGAGCTCCATCGTACCCGAGCGCGAGGACACGAAGGCGATCCTCGTTTGATCGGGCGAGATGTCGGCCTCGCAGTCAAACCACGTGGAGGTGATGATCGGCTCGGTGCCGAGGACCTGTCCCCCCGGGGCGTCTAGCCGGATCCGCCAGACGTCTTTTTCGAAATAGAGGTCCTGGAAGACCAGGTCGCCGGTCTGTGAGGCGACGCTTGGGTAGTAGCTCCATTCGCCACGCGACGGAATCCAGGTCATCTCACCGGTGCCCAGGTCGTATCGCCAGAGGTCATAGGAGCCGGCGCGGTAGGAAGAGAGCACTAAGGTTCGTTCATCGAGCCAGTCCACATCGCGCACGCCGGTAGGATTGCCTGGCGCGATGGATTCGATGCCGGAGGCTAAGTCGACGAGGTAGACCGTTCGAGGTGAACCGCCATCGCCTCGGACGAACGCGACGCGCCGGCCATCCGGGGAAAACCGAGGCGTCCGGTCGCGCTGCCGTACCCCTGGAGGAGAAGTCAAGGCACGCACCTCGCCTGTGCTGAGGTCGACCAAGCGCAGCTCACTCGGTGCGCCCTCGGCGAATGGGGCCGTGAACACCAAGGTCTGTCCGTCAGGCGACCAGTCCAGCGCGCTCACTAGGTCTGAAGTCTCAACTACGAGGCGTTCGGTACCGCCCATCGAGGGAATCGTGTAGATGCCGGCCTGCTCGCCCCCGCGTACGAACGCGATCTCGGAGCCGTCGGGCGACCACGCCGGTGTGCCTTCGAACGCGGGGCTGTCGGTGAGTTGTACCGCTTGCTCCCGGCTCGACTGTTTGACGTAGAGGTCGAAGTTGTTGCCCTCGCCGCCGTCCCACGCAAACGCGACCCGCGCGCCTTCGGGGGAAATCGCCGGCTCGACTTCGCGGCCGGGGTAGCTGGTGACCGGCACGGCTTCCATGAGCGACGGCTGCGGAGCGCTGGGATCCTCCCGTCCGACCCAGACGCCGGCTCCAATGCCGAGCGCGAGTGCCACGGTCACAAGGCCGGCCACGCCGACCCACCACGCACCATCTCGGCTCGTCCCGGAAGGGGCCGGCAGGGCTTCCTGGGCTGGTGCCGCTGGTTCCGGTTCGTCAAATTTGACGGGCGCGATGAGCCGGTAGCCTCGCCCGCGGACGGTTTCGATCACCTTCGGAGCACGAGGATCGTCGCCGAAGAGCTTGCGAACTTCGGAGACGGCCCGCGTGAGCGCGTCCTCGTTGACGACCACGCCCGCCCAGACGTTGTCCAGCAGCTCATCGCGGGAGATGACCTCGCCAGCGCGGTGTGCGAGGTAGACCAACACGCCCATCACACGGGGTTCGACCGACGTACTCTGGCCGTTCCCTGAGGCCGTATTGAACACCGGATGCAGCGTCCATTCTCCGATGGCGAAAGGCGTGTCGAGTGCGGGCGAAGGGTCCATGATCAGGCAAGGAAGAGGCAGGGTGGTGGCAGCACATGTACGG
>JBCDHV010000086.1:0-10762 GCA_038749615.1 Bacteroidota bacterium | reverse complement strand
GTCTGGTTGGCCGCCAGCGCACCAACAAATCCGACGCCCACGAGCAGCAGTGTCACGCGCCGCCAGAACGCACCCGCACTCGCCATCCAGATCAGCGCGGTGACGCCGGCCAGAAGTAGCAGCGCCACCGGAAAGTGAACGACGACGGGATGCCAAACATCAATCGTGTACTCAGGCATCGGGCAGGATATCGAGCGTGAACGGGAGGCCAGCGCGTCAGATGGCGAGCGGTTTGCGCCTGCTTAAATCGGCCAATTGTGCGCGAAGATACGCCGATGTCGCCGGCACGCTCCCGGCCCGCCCGCAACACCTCGTGGGTAGAGACGTACCGGCTCTCCCCTCCCCCGCTACGCCGTTGCTTCACGGATCACGAGCTCACCCGGTATCATGCGATTCCTCTCTACCTTGGTTGCCAGTACGATCGGTTCACTGATCGCGCTGGGACTGATCTTTTTCATCTTCATCGGCTTCATATTCGTTGCTGCATCGGCAGGCGAGCCGGCGCCGCAAGTTCGGGCCGGTTCCGTCTTGCATCTGGACCTCTCCGGGCCGCTCTACGATGCGCCCCCAGAGCTTCCGTTTGCGTCGCTCTCAGGTGACCCCGTGTTGACCGTGCGCGGGGTGGTCCGTGCGCTTGAAAAAGCAGCAGCGGATGACCGCATTGAGGCTGTTTGGCTTCAACCCATCGGAGTGGGGGCCGGCTGGGCTTCCATGGAAGAGGTGCGAAACGCGCTCGTCGCCTTCAAGGCCTCGGGCAAATCGTTGATCGCGTCGTCCGGACCTGATGGATTCACAGAGGCCGACTATTTCCTGGCCTCGGCGGCAGACGAAATCTATGCAGTACCGGAAGGCAGCTTCGAGCTCAACGGCTTCTTCTTCGCCGTGCAGTTCTACACCGAGGCGCTCGCGAAGCTCGACATTGAACCCGAAGTCATTCGCGCCGGCCGGTTCAAGGCCGCCGTCGAACCCTTCACCAGAACGGACTTGTCGGAAGACAACGCCGAGCAGTTGCGCAGCTTGATCGAAACGCAAGAACGCGTGTTCTTCGACGCCGTGTCTACGTCGCGCGATCTGCCCCGCGAAACGCTCAACGAGCTGACGGATTCCGGGGCTGTCTACACGGCGGCCGAGGCCGAACAAGCCGGCCTGCTGGATGACCTGCTCTACGAGGACCAAGTCGAAGACCTCCTCCGCGAGGCCACGAATACCGATGCAGACGACTCGCTGCGCCGCGTTGCCGTGGCGACCTACGCGCGGGTCTCGCCCTCGGAAGCCGGCCTGGAGGTTGGCAATGAGGGAACGATTGCGCTCGTCTACGCTGAAGGCGGCATCGTCACCGGCGAGAGCTCACGAGGTGGTGGCTTCTCCGGCGCGACGCTCGGTTCGGAGACCCTCAACCGTCAGATTCGCCGGCTGCGCGACCGGGACGACATCGACGCCATCGTCCTTCGCATCGACTCGCCCGGAGGCTCCGCCACGGCTTCTGAGGCCATGTGGCGCGAGTTGACCCTGGCCGCCGCCGAAAAACCGCTCATCGCTTCCATGGGCGAACTGGCAGCATCGGGCGGATACTACATCGCTGCGCCGGCCGACACGATCGTTGCTGAACCCACGACCATTACAGGCTCCATCGGCGTGTTCGCGCTGCTGGTCAGCGCAAATGGCTTCTTCGAGAACAAGTTGGGCATCACCTCAGACGCCGTGCTCACGAGCCCATACGCGGACATGTTTTCTGGCCTTCGCCCCCTCAGCGATGCCGAAGAAGCAGTCATTGCCCGTGGCATCGACCGTACCTACGAGACGTTTATCAACCGTGTGGCAGAAGGCCGTGGGCTGTCTACAGACAGTGTGTTGGCCATCGCTGAAGGCCGCGTGTGGAGCGGTTCTGACGCTCAAGCCGTCAGGCTCGTCGATGTGCTGGGCGGGATCGATGTGGCGCTGGACCTTGCCGCCGAACGCGCCGGCCTTGCTGCCGATGCGTACCGCGTCGAGGTCTTCCCGAAAGAACGGCCGCTCTTCGAACAGCTCGAAGACGCCTTCCAGGTCAAAATCTCGGAGCGCTTCCAATCGCCGGCTGAACGTACGCTCATGCGCTCCCTCCGCCGGCTCAACCAGATCGCCGAGAGCCACGGCAGCATTCAGATGCGGATGGAATTCGACGTCGAAGTTCGGTAGGTCAACTGCAGCCAGGTGCTAGTACTCTTCGTCGTCGAAGGATTCTTCTTCGTCGTCAAAGTCATCATCACCGTACTCATCGTCGTCGTCCATGTCTAGATCGTCGTCGAGGTCGTCATCGTCGAGATCATCGTCGTCGTCGAAGTCGTCCTCCTCGTCGTCGTAATCATCGTCGAAGCTGTCGTCCCAGTCGTCATCTTCTTCGAGTTCGTCCTCCTCGTCGTCGTAATCAGACCACGGGTCACGTTCGAAGTTGGCCTCGTCCTCATCGTATTCGTCGGGTGGGCGGATGGCGAAGGCAACGGGTGTGTCGAGCAACGTCGAGCCGGCCGGCTCATCCGCTAGGAGGAGAGTCAGATCGGTCATGGTCGGTGAAATGGCGTAGGTCGAAGGGTGGCATGGAAACGCCGTGGCGTACAGCCCAAAGTTCGGGCGCCCCAAAGTTCGGGCGTGGAGCGTTTTTAAGTCAACCACTGACGGAACAGCGAAGTCTGAGTTTCGGCCTGAAAGCGGTTTTTTGTCAGCCGGAAGGCTTACAGCCAGCACGTCACGGCAAAGACGATGTACTCCAGGAAAAACAAGCCCCACACGAAGAGATAAAACCGCGTGACCTCGCTATGCTGCTTGGGGTCAACGCGCCGGCTGGCCAGGAACAGCGCGAGGCCCAGGGCTAGATGCGACCCTGCCAGCGCTGGCCCGTTGACGCCTGGCATCCCGATCAGGCCGGCGACGGTCATGCCGGCGTAGCAAACGAGGAGCAGATAAAGGCCCAACTTGAAGACGAGGTCCGGCCCCAACCGCAAGGTGAGCGTGGCGATTTGGAAGCGGCTGTCGCCCTCGGCGTCTGGAATATCTTTGAACCAGGCGATGACGATGCTCATGCCGAAGACGAACGCCATCAAGGCCCAGACGTGCAACGGGATCGAGGTCAGGCCGGCGAGTTCGTACTGGAAGTGCAGAAACAGTAGCCCGTTTACGAGCACGCCACGAACGACGAAAATGCACGCCGCTGCCCAGAAGTGAAACCGCTTGAGCCGGACTGGCGGCAGCGAATACAGCGTTCCGATGAGCACGCTCAACCCGACGGTCCAGGCTAGGAACGGCCCCTGCCATAGCGCGACGGCCAGCGCAATCGCCAGCGAGACGCCGATGAGCAGCCGGCCGGTCTGCATTGAGAAGGCTCCACTCGCGAGGGGCAGATACGGCTTGTTGATCCGGTCGATGTCGACATCGGTCAACTGATTCAGCCCCACGATGTAGATATTCGCCCCGAGGCACGCAACGAGGGCCCAGGCCAGCCGGCCGAGTTGCGCCGGCACGTCACCGACCCATGCGAGGGCGATCAGATACAGACCGGCGACGCTGAGCGTCGTCCCGATGATCGTGTGGGGCCGGGTGAAATGCAGGAAGGCTTTCCACATCGGGCCGTGCGGTGCCTCGGTCTGGGCAGGCGAAACCGGCTCGCTCAAGACGCGCCCTCCGGCTTCGTGCCCGTCAAGAGTCCGTACCGGAGAATGCCCCGCCGAAACCCGCGAATCATCGTGTTGATTGCCCACGCGCCTTTGAGCGTACCTGGGCCTGATCTGATCAATCCGGCCACGCTTTTGGGCGACAAGGCCGAGCGGAACACCGCCCACCAAAACGGGGCGATGGCTTCCGACCAATCGGCCGTCTTTATCTCATCCAGGCCGGCGTTTTCCGCCAGGACGCGGTAGTCTTCGATGGAGACGATGTAAGGCAAGTGATAGGCCCGGTACATCTGGTCGAGCAGCTTGTACTCGGAGCCGGTGAGGACGGGCGGCGTCACGCGGTGGCACCACGTCACGAGTATAAAGCGCCCTCCGGGCTCCAGCAGATCGATGCAGGTGTTGATGAACCGAGGCTTCTCGGGCATGTGCTCGCCGCTTTCGAGCGACCAGACGAGGTCGAAGGATTCGGCCTCGAAACCTGGGTCCAGCGCATCGCGCACGTCGAACCGGACGCGACCCGACAAGCCGGCCGCCTCGGCACGGGCGCGGGCCCGCTCGGCTTGCACGGGGCTGAGCGTGATACCAACCACTTCTGCCCCGAACTTCTCGGCGAGATACAGCGAGCTCCCTCCGACCCCACAGCCCACGTCGAGAATGCGTTTCGGCGTGCCGACGTCAGACCATGCCAGGACCTCCTCGATCATGTCGATCTGGGCCTGGTAGTCCGAGACCTCTGCCTTGCCCTCAGGGCCGTAGTACCCGTGGTGCATGTGCTCGCCCCAGACATCCATCCACAGGTCGGTACTCTGGTCGTAGAACCTCCCGATGGCAGCGTTCAGACTCGCGTTGTGGGTCGTCGGCATAGGATAGCCGGTTGGGTAGAGGATGGAAGAGAGGGGGGACGGAAGAGAGGAGAATGAAAGGGCAGGTACGGGGCTAGCCGTCTGCATCGAAGCCCTGGTCACGCCTTGGGTACCGAAACGCGTGCACGCACCGAGAGAACCTAGCGCGATCAGCGTCGGCGCAGATCAATCACGCGAGCGCAGGACGCTGGAGATCGCCCACAATGCCGCTGCGGCTCCGATGCCGATCAAGGCGTTGCGTTGTTTCGGCGTGAGCGGATCCGGCGGCCCGGCCGCAGCCTGCGCCGGGGAGCGGCCGAAGAGCCGGCGGGTAAGCCGGTCTTTTGCCTGCCCGTAGAGCGCCATCGGGATGAACAGCCCGCCGGCCAACGACCCGGCCACGACGCGCGCGCCCGTTTTCAGCGCTTCCGCCGGCGAGGCTACCGGAACGTGAGACGTTTCGAGCTTCCGAGGGGGCAGGTCGGCCGGCGACGCTCCCGCTTCCGGCTTCGTACCGACAAGCGCGATGGCATAGGGCTGCTTCTGAACCCACGTCGGGCGGATGTAGCGCTGCTTGAGATCGACGAAGCCGGCATCTCGGAACCACCCGATGTACTCGTGCTCTTCCGGGAACAGCATCCAGGTATCCGCTGCTGCCCGCGCCACAGGATTCGACGGCCGGATGGGGCCGATCATCAAGGCCTTGCCGCCAGGCTTGACCACACGGTAGGCCTCGGCGATGCCTCGAGCCGGCTCCGGCCAATACTCGATGCTGCCGGCGGACACGTAGCGGTCGAACTGGTCCGTCGGAAACGGTAAATCTTCGGCATCGCCCTGGAGGAACGTGACGCCCCGCAGTTCCGGACGCCGGCGGGCATGCGCCATCTGGTGCGGGCTCTGATCGATGCTCGTGACGGCGACTGGATGCACGTGCTTGACGATCCCAGCGGTCGTAAATCCAGTCCCGGACCCGACATCCACGACGTCCAGGTCGGGCTCGCCGAGATCGGCCAAAACGAGCGCTTCATCGCGCATCCGCTCGTTCCAGAAGAAAGGGTTGACGTAGTTGTCGTAGAACTCCGAGAGGTACCGGTAGAACCAGTAAGCCTCCCGCTTGTGCTGCACGAGCCGCATGCGTTCGGGGTGTGGTGGTTGGCGGGGACGTGGAAGATATTCGCCGGCTGTGCCGGACGTTCCCCGGTTGGTCTGGAAATGCGATAAACCGGATGAAGCCGGCTGCTTTTCTCGAAGCGATTACGCGTTCCGCAACTCCGTCTTGAGAATCTTGCCCGTGGCCGTCATGGGAAGCGTAGCGCGAATCTCAACCTCGCGCGGATACTTGTAGGCGGCCATATTTTCTTTGGACCACGCGACGATCTCTTCCGGCGTGGCCTCTGCCCCGTCTTTCAGGATGACGAACGCCTTGACCTCTTCCCCATGCCGGTCGTGCGGCACGCCGATCACTGCTGCGAGCGATACCGCCGGATGCGTGGCCAACACTTCTTCGATCTCACGCGGATAGACGTTCAGACCACCACGAATGATCATATCCTTGACGCGGTCGACGATGTAGTAGTACCCGTCCGCGTCTCTTTTGCCAACATCCCCCGTGTGAAACCAATCGCCACGCAGCACATGGGCGTTCACGTCAGGGCGCTGGTAATAGCCCTTCATGACATTGTGCCCGCGGATGACGATCTCGCCAGTCTCCCCATCGGGCACCGGCTTGTCCTCTGCATCCACGACCCGCATCTCAACGCCCCAAAGCGGAGTTCCAATGCTCCCCGGCTTGCGCTCCCGGTCGAGGGTGTTGAAGCTCGCCACCGGAGAGGTCTCACTCAGCCCGTAGCCTTCGAGGATCGGCACGCGGTACCGCTCTTCGAACCGGTGCAACACCTCGACCGGCAACGCCGAACCACCGGACGAGCACAGCCGGAGTTGATTGGCGATGGCCTCGAGGTCAAAGTTATCGGCGTCCGGGTAATTCAAGAGCGCCCAATACATGGTCGGGACGCCGGCGAACACGGTGACGTTTTCCTTCAGCAACAGCCCCAGCACCGCCGCCGGATCAAAACGCGGCAGCAGCACCGCCGTCGATGCGGCGTAGGCAAACGCATTCATGAGACACGTCTGCGCGTACGAGTGGAAGAGCGGCAGGACGATCAACGTGATGTCGTCGTCCTTGGCCTGAAACAGGTTGGCCGAGCTGACGGCGTTGTAGAACATGTTGAAGTGCGTCAACTCCGCCCCTTTGGGCTGGCCCGTCGTGCCCGACGTGTACAGAATGACGGCCGTGTCCTCACTCGTCGTTTGCACCGTGTCGAAGACGGGAGACTGAGGCGCCATGACTTGCCCGAGCGTCGGCACACCTTCAATCGGTGAAGGGCCGGCTGGGTTGGCGGTCATGACGACCATGTGCTCGCAGGCCGGCGTGTCTTGAAAGCCGGCGTGTCCATCCTGCGCCATCGGCAAGGTCTCGGTCCCTTCGAAGCAGAAGTAGACCTTGGCGTCGCTGTCTTGGAGGTGATAGGCGATCTCGCGCCCCTTGAGCAGCACGTTCAAGGGCACCACCACCGCGCCGGCCTTCAGAATGCCGTAGTACACGATGGGGAAATACGGCACATTCGGGCAACTCAGCGCTACGTGATCCCCGCGCTCCACTCCCATGCCGTGCAACGCATTCGCCACTTGTGCTGCCATCCCGTTCACCTGCGCGAACGTGAGGCGAACATCGCCCATCACGTACGCCGTCTTATCCGGCCGAGTCCGGGCCGCTTCTTCGATCAGAACGGAAAGGTTTAGCATGGATAGCTGGTTAGGCAGTTAGGTTGGACGCTCACTGCGTTCGCTGCGGGTGGGTGGACGGGAATTTCGCTTTGCTGTGGTGGAAGTGTGGCAGGCAGCGGGTGGAAGAGTGAGCCGGCTTACTTCGCTCAGGCGGCAAACAGGGTGGAGAGGTCTTCGCTCGCCTTTCCCAGGCTCGCCACGCTCGGTGAGAATGTGGCAGGTGGTGCAGGGTGGCACGTGTGGCAGGACTGAGATGCCCTTTACGATACGTGCTGCGCAGCCACACCTCATCTGCTACACGGCCACACCGCCCACAAACAACCCAACCCTCAACAACCCAACCATCAACGGCCCAACCGCCAAACCATCACGAGTCGCCGGCTTCCTCGCGGTCGCTGGCGCCGCCGATGGCGTTGCGCATCCGGGTATCGGCCTGGACGTTGCGGAGCTGGTAGTAGTCCATGATGCCGAGGTTGCCGCTCCGGAAGGCTTCCGAGATAGCGAGCGGGACTTCGGCCTCGGCGGCCACGACACGGGAGCGCTGCTCCTGCACAGACGCGATCATCTCTTGCTCCTTCGCCACGGCTGCCGCCCGCCGCTCTTCCGCACGGGCCCGGGCCACCTTGAGGTCGGCTTCGGCTTGGTCGGTCTGGAGCTTCGCTCCGATGTTCTCTCCAACGTCGACGTCGGCGATATCGATGGAGAGGATTTCGAACGCCGTGCCTGAGTCGAGGCCTTTGTCGAGCACCACGCGCGAGATCGTATCTGGATTCTCGAGCACCTGTTTGTGCGTCTGTGCCGAACCAATCGTCGAGACGATGCCCTCACCGACACGGGCAATGATCGTCTCCTCGCCGGCACCACCCACGAGGCGGTCGATGTTGGCGCGGACGGTCACTCTCGCAATGGCCCGGAGTTGAATCCCATCTTTCGCGATGGCAGAGACAGGCGGCGTCTCGATCACCTTGGGGTTCACGGAGACCTGCACGGCTTCGAGCACGTCCCGGCCGGCGAGGTCGATGGCCGTGGCCCGCTCGAACGTGAGGTCGATATTTGCCTTGTCCGCCGAGATGAGCGCGTTGACGACGTTGCGCACGTCACCGCCGGCCAGGAAGTGCGCTTCGAGCGCCGGTGCCTCAACGGGAATGCCGGCCTTGTGCGCGGTGATCTTGCTCGTCACGATGGTCGCCGGCGGGACTTTCCGCAGCCGCATCCCAACAAGATCGCGCAAGAGCGAGACGCGGACGCCTGACGAAAGCGCCGTGATCCAGAGCCCTACGGGTACGTAGTAGAGCAGCAGGATCAGGAACAGAAGGACAATGAGAATGAGAAAGATGCCCAGTACGCCTGCGATTTCCATGGTGGTGGATCAGTAATGAATCGGGGAGAATGTGAGGGGCCCTAATCTACGCGATGGCCGGCTTCCGTGTAGGAAACAACCAGCCAGAGTCACTCTTCGCGCCGGTAATCACCGCTCTGGCCGCCGGTCTTTGCCAGCAACCGAACGTCTGTAATCGTCGCGTCCTTGGCGACCGACTTGCACATGTCGTAGACCGTCAGCGCAGCCACACTCACGGCCGTCAGCGCCTCCATTTCGACGCCAATCGGCCCGACGGCCTTGACAAACGCTCGGATATCGACCGCGTGGGCGTCTTCTGCCAATTCGACGTCCAGGTCGATGCCGCGCAGTGAAACGGAGTGACACAACGGAACGAGTTGACTCGTGTGTTTCGCCCCAAGAATCCCGGCTAACTGGGCCGTGGTCAGCACGTCGCCTTTGCGAATACGGCCCGCTTTGACGAGGTCGTACGCGGCCTTACCGAGGAGCACCCGGCCGGCGGCCACGGCCGTGCGAGACGTTTCATGCCGGCCCATCAGATCGACCATCTGGACGCGGCCCGGATCGTCAAGATGCTTGAGCGAGGGAGCCGGTTCGGTGGTCAACATGGGATCGGACAGGTTTGTGGTGGATTAGGAGATCGGTCGGCATGTGAAGATAGGGCGTCGCCATGTTGGAAATACAGCCTGTACAAACTGAATGCGGCTCCCGAGATCTACCCAAGAGCCGCATTCAATTCAACGCCGGTTGCACCAGACCGTGCCGTACTCCTCGGCTATTGCACCTTGACGACGCGTTGCACACGATCTGTGTCTGGCGTGGTCAACCGGACTAGGTATAGACCTGCCGGCACGTCAGACGCGTCCCAGACCGTGCTGTAGCGGCCAGCGGTGAGGCGCGTGCGGATCAACTCGGCTACTTGCCGGCCTTGAACATCGTAGACCTGGACCGTCACGTCTCCTGGCTCAGCAACGTCGACCCCGATGCGGGTTTGCCCCCGGAACGGATTGGGATAAGCCGCCTGGAGCGTTGTTTCGGTCGGAACGCCTTCCTCTTGCTCAATCCCAACATTCGTAGCCGTCACGGTGAAGCTCCAAATGTTCGATACGCCTTCGCCGGCATCGTTGAGGGCCCGGACGCGCCAGAAGTAGCTCTGCGAGAGTTGCAGGGCCACGTTCGCAGGCCGGAAGGTCGTCTCCTGGGTCTCTTCGCTCAAGACTAGAGTCGCGAAATTGGTCTGCGTGGAGATCTCGATCTGGTAGCGGTCGGCCCCAGTAGCAGCGTTCCAGCCAAACGACGGCTGCGGGCTCGCATTGGCTGCTCCGTTGGCGGGTGCGAATTGGACAGGCGTCGCAGGCGGAGCCAGGTCGAGGGTCGAGAACGACCGTACAGCAGACCACTCGCCGCTCCCTTTGTCGTTGACGCCTTGCACCCGCCAGAAATACCGCCGGTTGAAATCGAGCGAGGTGGCCGTGAACGTCGTATCGGACAGGCCGCTCGCGCCGGCCACCGGCTGCGAAAACTGCTCGTCCAGTGCCACCTGCACCGTGTACGTCGGATTGTCCGCCACGGACGCCCAGACGAGTTGAACCGTACGCGGCAGCCCCACTGCATTGTCATTGGGCGAGCGCAGAGGCGGGGGGGCCGGCGTCAAGCCACCGGTCGTGAAGTTCAATGTTGGCGACCAATTCGCCGCGCCGGCATTTGATGCCTTGATGCGCCAGAAATACAGCGTATTGGGGTCGAGGTCATCAGTCGTGAACGTGGTGTCCGTGATGCCCTGCTGATCGATACGGTTGACAACGAACGTGTTCTGCCTCGAAATCTGGATGTGGTACGATTCGGCCCCAGGCACCTGCAACCATCCGAACTCTGTCGGATCCACAGGAATGTTTTGAGCCCCTTGGTCTGGAAACTCCGTGTCGACTTGCGTCGAGCCGCCAGCTTCAGTGATGAAGCCGCGTGTATCTGACCATTCACCTGCGCCCCCATCGTTGTTGGCCCGGACACGCCAGACGTAAATCCTGCCATTCTCCAGATTGGGCAGAGGGAAGGACGTCCCGGTGACCCCTTGTTGATCAAGCACGATATCCGAGAACGCAGCACCGCCTTCATTCAACGCGAGTTGAATCTGGTACGTCATCGCTCGT
>JBCDHV010000085.1:0-10775 GCA_038749615.1 Bacteroidota bacterium | reverse complement strand
GGCAAGGTCCCGGATGCGCATCGGGCTTTTCCAGAGTTGCACGAGCGCGTCGTCGGCACGGAAGCCGGCACCGAGCTGAAGATTGCCGGCACCCAACACGGAGGAAGTGGCTTGGTGGTAGGTGGCCTGAAGGCCATAGAGCGCTCGCTGATCGACCTGCTCGATCATGTCTCCGCGGACGGGGTCATCCAGGAAAAACGTGAAGTCGGAGTAGAGCCGAAACGCGTAGGAGCTCCCGTAAGCTCGTACGTCGAGCGACCGGCCTGGCGCTTCGACCTCGTAGGACACGGCTAGGTTGTACCGGCTCGTGGCCCCACCTTCAAGGTCGTTGATGGCTCCGAAGCGAGAAATCAGGCCCGACTCAACGGCTCGCAGTGGGATTTGCCCCGAGGCGTCCCATGCCGAGCTGAATCCACCAGCACTAATGGCCAGTCGAGACGCCGGCGTCACGTGCGCGTGGATTTTCCCGAAGAGGGCAAAGCGCTGAAAGCCTTGAGGCGATTCGACCGGTCCGTCCGACTCCCGGTATTGGCCGGCGATGTAGGCGCCCTGGTGCTCCCCCGCGAGGGGGACTTGGTACAGAGCCGTCAGCGCGCGCGTGTCGAACGCCCCGCCTTCGGCACGGATTAGGTTTTCGTCGATGTGATCGCGCGTTTCGTAAGAGATCGCGCCGGCCGTAGCCAGATTGCCGTACGCTGCATCGTAGGGGCCGCGCTGTACCTCCACCTGGGCAATGGTCTCAGGGATGACGAAGTGCAAATCGGCATAGCCCTGGCCGTGCCCATGGGAGACCATATTGACGGGCATCCCATCGACACTCAGGGCGACATCGGTGCCGTGGTCGGCATCGAAGCCGCGGAGGAACAACTGGTCGGCCTTTCCGCCGCCGGCGTGCTGCGCCGTGACGAGGCCGGGCGTCAGGTTGAGCAGATCACGCGGGGTCTGCAAGGGGCGCGTGTACAGATCGAACGCCCGAACCGCCCGGGAAGACGCAGCCGACATGGGGCGAACCGCCTCTGCAACGACGAAACCGAGTTGGATTTCCTCCGGCTGTAACGCCACCGTCACCGCCGGCCCTGGCACGGTGATGGTGTCTTGGCCGGCCGTGTAGCCCACCATCGACGTGCTGAGAACGTACAAGCCGGCTGGCACGTCAGTGAACGCAAACTGGCCATTGAGGCCCGCAACGGTTCCAGAAGACAGCTGCTGAGCGGCCGGCGTAAGCAGCACGTTTGCTCCAGGCAAAACCGACTGTTCCGAGGCGTCGAGAACCTGCCCCGTAAGACTGTACTGAGCCAGGGTGAGGCTAGGCAGGCAAAGGAGGACGCCCAGGAGGTGAGCTAAATGGAGACGCATCATCGTCGGACGTAGAGGGAAGGGGTGAGTGAGCTGAATGCTCTTCATGTGGGGCGCAGGCCGCGCGCACGGTAGGCATTGGTGCCTGCCTGGAAGAATCTGGCCACATGATTCTTGCGAGGTTGGGGCATACACCCCACATGAAGAGTGCGGGTCGGGGCATATCTACCGTTCGGCGCTGGCTTGCGCGGCCAGGGTCGCGTCTTCGATATGCACATCGTTTTCGAGTGCGAGCGCGAACTGCCTGGCCGCCTCGTCTGTGCGGCCGGCTCCGGCGTAGATGTGCGCGGCGCGGAAGTTCAGCTTGCCATCAGCAGACGGGAGTCGGGCGAGTGCTTGCTCGGCGTAGGGGATAGCTTCGGCAGAGCGGCCGGCGGCGTGCAGCGACCAGGCGTAGGTTTCGAGGACGTGGCGGTGCTTGGGCCGGCGTGCATATTCGCGTTCGGCGCGTTCCAGCGCCTCGCCAACCTGCTGGCCCTGATCGGCCATGACGTCCGCCCATTCCATGTCGATGTTCGTGCCGGCACGTTCTTCGTCGAGCATGAGGCCGAAGACGATCTGGCCGACGCTGTCGGCGCGGGCGTCGTCGCCGGCTTCCGCGTAGGCGAGGGCGAGGGTTTCCTGGAGGCCCATATCGTTCGGAGCGTCGAGGATGGCCCGTTCAGCCCAGGCGATGGCGCGGGCGCGCTCGCCACGGACCGAGGCCACGCGGGACAAGCCGGCGCGGGCGTGGCCGTAGCTCGGCGCTTCTTCCAGCAAGCGTTCGAAGATGAAGGCCGCGGTATCCACTTTGCCTTCGTTGAGGTAGAGCATGCCGAGTTGCCCCGCGGCCCATGCTCGGTCCATGGTGCCGGCTTGGGCGGCGTCGAGCGCCATGCGCATGGCCTCGATGGCCCCATCGCCGTTGCCCATCAGTTCGCGGAGGTACGCGACACGGGCGTACAGACTGTAGCCAGGTTTAACCTCAGAAAACTGGTCTGCCACGTCGGAAGCCTCTTCGTACTCGCCGAGTTCGATGAGTGCATCGATGAGGAGCCCGTAGGCGTGGCTGTAGTTAGGATCTTCCGAGATGAGCGCTCGCGCAATGTCGCGGCCTTGCTCGAAATCGTGCCGTTTGTTGGCTAAGGAGGCGGACAGGACCCGTGCGGTTTTGTTAGCCGGGTCTGTGGCTAGCGCCTCGCTCAGGAGCTCGTCTACGCGAGGCAAGTAAGCGGCGGCTTCGCCGGTCTCTCGGGCCCGCTGCAGTAAGAGTTGGGCAAGCGCGATCCGAGCCTGAGCGTCGCTAGGGCGTTCGCGGACGAGGTCGACGTAGTACGCTTCAGCATCGGCTGCGTTGACAAAAGAACTGGCCGGTGAGACGGGGAACGCAGGTGGTGGGGGGGCAGGCGTGGAATCGGGGCGGCTCAATAGCCAGACCGCCGCGATGACCGAGAGCCCAACGAGGGCGATGCCGAGGTGTTTGGGGGACATGGGATGGAGGGTGAAGGGGGAAAGGAGCAGGGTGAAAGGGGAAGGATGAAGGGAGCAGGGTGAAGGATGAAGGGGGAAGGGGACAGGATGAAGGGGCGGCCGGGATTGTGCTGTGGGTTTTTTCCGGCCGCCCCTTCCTTGTCGTGTTGCGTTAGCGCTGGGCTACTTCAGCAGGACGGCTTTTTTGGCCGGCAGGGCATTGCCGTTGACCGTGAGCTGGTAGAAGTAGGTGCCACTCGGCATGTTGGCGGCATCCCAGTTTACTTCGTACGTACCCGGAGCCCGGCGAGAGTCCGAGACCAGGCGGTCGACGAGCCGGCCTTGGATGTCGTAGACGGCGAGCGAGACGATGCCGTCGCGGGCTACGTGGTAGCTGATCGTCGTGGACGGGTTGAACGGGTTCGGGTAGTTCTGGTCGATGATGAACGCGTCCGGTACGGCCAGGCCAAGGCCTTCGATCGACGTGCCCATCGTGCCGGGTTCGTCTGCGGTCACGTCCCGGACGTACGAGAAGCCGTTGTGCGGATTGGCGAGGTACGGGAAGCTGTCCGTGAACTCGAGGTCGTTCTGGACTGGGCCGGCGTTGAACGTCAGCACGCTAACCAGATCGTCGGTTACTGGCGAGGCCGAGGCGGCCGGATCGAAATCGTCGTACCACAGGCCGATGGCTGCGAGCACGACCCCGGAAACGGCCTGGAGTTCAATCCGCGTGACATCGTCTTCAAGACGCCGGCCGTTCGGGAAGCCATCCATGTTGGGGATGAATTCGATGTCCGTCGAGCCATTGAACCGAGCATCGGTGAGGCCAAGTACGGCGGCCTGGAGCAGACCCAGCGAGTTGAAGTCCGGATCGTCGCGCGGCGTGGGCGGGACGGCCATGTTGAGGCGCAGCATGTCGCCCCCGTTCGGCAGGAAGTTGTTGACGAACGGTTTCCCTTCCGCGAGCGGGTTGCCTTCTTTGCCCGTAGCCAGCTGGTACGGCACGACGTTCGGGACGCCGGTGTGGAACGCCGGCCAGAGGTCGACTGAGCGAGGCTTGCCGGCTGCCGGCAGCAGGAGGTCTCCGAAGGCATCCAGTGCCGTACCGGCCACGGCGTCGGAGCCTTTGAGCCCAAAGAGGCCGTCTTGCCCGTTGCCGAAGTCGAAGGAACCAAGAGAGTTACGCTGAATGCGCAGGTTCGAGAACCCTGGAACGGCACCACCGAAGAGGTCGTCGTCCATGTAGAGCCCGAGCTCCGGGTTGTAGAAATACTCGTAGTGCTCCGGATTCTCGTTGTAAGGCGTGCGGGCGTTCCACTCGTCCTTGTCGCCAATCGGGATGACCACTTCGTTCGTCAGCGGCATGCCGAGGCGCGAGACCTGAATCCAGTCGCCACTGTAGGTGGGCTTCTCGCCATCGTGCGAGAGCATGCGCATCTGCGGCCGGCTGGCCGAGGCCCACACTCCGATCACGAAATCCGAGTCAAGGATGTTCTCGGCCTCATCTACGGACTTGCCGTCTTTCTGCAGCGTCGAAATCGGGATTTGCAGGGCAATCGCGTGGGTATTGAAGCCGGCGACTTCGTCGCGTGCGTTCGTCGGGTCGGCGGGGTCTTCGCCGTAGGTCATGCGCACGTTGCCAAGGTCGAAGATGCCACCGAGGTCGACGAAAAACGGATCGTCCACGGGGCCGACGAACACGCGCTCGTCCGAACTGGCGATGCTGATCGTAGCGGCTTCGCGGAGGGCATCGTACGTCGTCCCGAGGCCCACGGTGGCGTCCTCGATGGAGCGCGGCCCGATGTTGTTCGGTGCCACGACGCCGTTTTCTTCGATCACGAGTGCGCCATCGGCCGTGATTTTCTCGAGCGTGTAGAGCGTCTTCAGGTTTTGCTGGCCGAGCCGGATGTTGAAGAACGTCGTGGGATCTTCGTTCTCTTGCCGGAAGGTGAAGCGGTAGACGATGTCATCACCCGGCGTCTCAACGTTGTTGTCGACGTGGATCTCGTAGCGAATATTCTCGCCGAACGAGTGGTAGTTCGGGCCACCAGAAGGCAGCTCGAACGGAATGTAGTTGGCGATGATGGTGACCGTCTCGGGGTTATCAGGCGACCGGAAGGCGTAGAGGTCTGTGTTGTCAGCCAGCGGGTCCTCGAGAATCAGCGGCGATTCCCGGTGGCTTGATGCATCGCCGAGTGTAGGTTGCCACAGAGCGTACCCGAGCGCCAGAAAGGCGAACAGGCTGGCCAGGGCAAAGGAAGCACGTTTAGACATGTAGGCTAGTGGATGAGGTTCGGCCAGCCGGAGTTAGACTCCGGGGTCGGCCATCAAAAGAGCGAGGTCCTGAGACGAGCGGGAAGAGCTGGGCAGATCCGGAAGAAGGCGTAGGCTTCGGAGTGCGCCGGCCAGATCCCAGATCTGGAGCTCGCGCGAGCAGAGGCCGTCGGTAAGGTTGACGACCGATATTCCCTCGATGCGGACGACGTGACCGGTCGGGGGGATATTCAGGAAGTACCCGTTGTGTGTGCCCGTGTAGCGCCAGACCAAGGTTGCCCGCCGTGACGTAGCGTGCATGATCTCGTACCGAACGTGGAGATCTGGAAAGGCCTCGATCCAGAAGGAATACGCTTCGTACAGATCCTTCGTTTGCAGGGCCTCGTGCCGGAGCGTGAGGTCGATCCCGACGAACGGAGACGCATACAGCGCCGAAATGCGGTCGAGGTCGTGCGCGTTCAGGGCTTCGGAAAGCGCAGTGGCCCAAGTGAGCGTGGGCATCGAAGAAGGGATCGGTGAGAAGGGCACAGCCGGCTGTCGATTACGGCCGGGACAAGAGAGACAGTCGGTGCGCCAGCTGACGGGATGCGCGTTCCAACAGGGGCGTTGCGCCGTACCTGCCTTTGGGTGCTGTCTCGGGGGTACATCGCCAGTGTAGACCTTCCCTACGCTCACGCGGAAGGGCAAGACCTGCTCAGTACCCGCTCACTTTACGCTCACTTTTCTCCGGCGAGGGGGCCTCACCCGCCAAGTTCCATCGTCCAGAGTACGTCCGAGATCACGCTGAGCCCGGCCTTTAGATGCCGGCGGAACGTGCTGTACGGGACCCCGACGAGTTCGGCGGCAATTTCCTGGCTAGGGGCTGGGCGCAGGTACGTCCGGTCTACTGCCGCGTAGTACTTGGCCCGTTTTCCATCTTCGCGCATCGTACCGGCTGCCTCCTCGATAAGCAGCCTCAAGGTTTCTGATGGCTCATCGGCCGCCCGTTCGAGCACGAGCCGCGATGCGAGCAAGGGGTTGCCGGCAAGCCGGTCGGGCCTGTGCAGTGCCGCCAGAGCCGATTTTACGGCCTCATCGAATTCGGTGCGGTCCAGCACCACCATCCGAGGCTTTTCTGGTTCAGGTTGGGGAGTGGAGGCCAGGAGTTGACCTCGGTTGGCCAGGCCTTCCAGCCAGGCCTCGGGCGGTTGTTCTCGCCAGTCATGGACAAACAATGAGAAGGGTTGCCCATCCAGGACTGGGCTGTCACTGGCCAGTTCGAGCCCGGCAAAGGTCAGGGCAGGCTTCCAGAACGTGCCGTCCATGCAGGGCAGTGCTGAGACCGCGAGCCGCTCCGTGCTCAGGTACTGACGGACGGTGTCCACGAAGAGCAAACTTTGCGAGGCGGAGATGGATTGGTGATCGTCCACGCTCATCCACACTCGGAAAACGAGCAGGCGCTCGCCCGAGCGAAGGGGGGCTTTCAGTGAGGCGTAGGCCGCCGAAACACACGGATCGTTGAGCGAGGAATGCGCGGCTTCCGGGCCTAGCAAAACCGACAACACAAACGCCACGGGTTCCCCAGTCCCAGCGCGAACGACCCGCAACCCCTCCGGTTGACGCTTAGCCCAGAACGACAGCCATTCCGCATCTTCCGGCCCGTGATGCCGGCGTGTGGCCTCGGTCAGCGCGGGTAGATCGTCCTCATGCCCATCGTCCAGGTAGAGCGCACCAGCTCCAGCCCACGTTTCCAAGAGCCTCGAAAGAAAAGGTTGAAGGACGGGGTTGTCGCGGTCGAGAAAGGCATAAGCGGTCAGGATCGAGCGGTGCGAG
The DNA here is from genome assembly GCA_038749615.1 of Bacteroidota bacterium. Taxonomy (GTDB): domain Bacteria; phylum Bacteroidota; class Rhodothermia; order Rhodothermales; family DATKEJ01; genus JBCDHV01. Next base: position 3,884 of record JBCDHV010000085.1, on the reverse strand, counting down.
GCCGTATCTGATGCTTGGAGGGCTCGGTTGAAATGCCGGCGGGCCCGGCGCTTGAGTTCCGCGTACCAGTCCGGATTCCGCCAGCGTAGCTCCGCAGAAATCACGTCTCGGGCCAGCGCGTGAAGCTCCAGGCCACGCGGGGTAGCCTCAACGAACGGCCGGGACCGGAGCCATTCGAACAGTTCGCTCACATTTGGCGTGTCCAGCATGTCGGCCAGCAACGACTGGCTCACTGAGCGGAGAAGGCTCGATGCCTCGAGGGCCGTCCGATGCGCCGGGCTCGGAACCTCCATCACGAACCGGTCCAGCAGCGTCTTGATGAGGTCTGGCTGGCCAACCAGGGATTCGTCGAACGTGCCTCGCTGTCTGCAGAATTCCGCTGCCAGGGTGAGGGCCAGCGGGTGCCCATAGGTGGCCTCAAACACCCGTCGCTGCAACGCCGGGGCCACGTCCATGTCGTCTAAAAAGGCGCGGCTTTCCGCCTCACTCAAATTCCGTAGGGCCATTGACTGGAGCAACGAGCGCCACGCGGCATGAAGCCTCCAACTGGCAGACAACTCACTCCGGGAGGCGAGAACCACCAAGAGGTCAGCAGATACGCACGGTAGAAACGTTGACCTGAACCAGCCTTCGAGAGGCTGGACGCTGTCAAACTCGTCGAGGATGAGCACGCTTCGGCCGGATACCTCCGCAAGCTGGCCTAGCACGTCGCTTGGGTTTGCGCCGACGCTCTCGGCAATGCGGCCGAGGACAGCTTGGGGCTCGGCTGGGACGCCGCCCAAGGAAACCGACCACACCGGCACATCATGCTGAGTACACGTTCGGCGGAACGCTTCCAGCAAGGTGGATTTGCCGATGCCGGCGGGGCCATACACGTGCAGGACGGCAAACGGAAGCGGGTCGCTCCGTAGTGCCGTTTCGAAAAGATGTAACTCGGAGACGCGGCCGACGAATTGCGCGCGTTGCGCCTGCGCCAGCCGCTCAGCCAGGGAAGTCCCCATGAAGGCGGGTGGTGGAGGGGAAGGGGAACTAAGACGGAAAGGCGGTGGGATGCGCAATATAGGACAATCGCCTTCCTTTTTGCACGTCAGCCAAAACCGTCCTAATGCCCGTGCCGGTCACGCTGCCATCCGCACATCGTCAGCCGGCGCGGCGTCACCGATCCGGTCGGCAAGCCAGAGCCGGAAGAGCTCGGCCTCGGCCGGCTTGCCGGTCCAACGCGCACGGTTGAACATGGTCATGGCCATCACGAGGGCGTGATGCTGGCCGGCCCGGTCTCCGGAGCGCTCGAATTGCCGGTAGAGCCGGTCGATGAGCCGGATGCTCCGGCGGGCCGTCTCCTCGTCCTTGAACCCCATACGGCCCGTGAAAAATTTCGAGTACACATTCATCGAATGGCCGGTCGATGTGTACAGATCGAAGTAGCCACTGATGTGCCCCGCCCGTTGCAGCACCGACGATACATAACTCGGCCGGCACTTTGCCATCTGAGCCAGCTCCTGAACATCCCGCACTCCAGTCTCCCAAAAGCTCAGAATCTGGTCTTTTTTGCTCGGTTTGGCTGTTCGTTTCGAGGTGACCAACCGAAGGCTCGGCCGCTCCTCGAAAAGCTCTGTTTGCTGGTCCATAAGTCCCTACCGTTTCAATGAGTTAACCTGGTTTCATTGAACGTCCACGAGACGACAAGGTTCAGCTTTAAACATATATTTTTACATATTATGTCGGTTGATGGTTTGGTGGGACGCTCGCGGGGATCGCTGTGGGTGGGCAGGGTTGTTCGCTTCGCTCACGTGGCAGGTGGACGGGTTGCCAGTGGCGGGTGAATCGGGTTCCAACCGTACCGCCGTGGTCCATCGCGGCGACCGGAATGGCCAAACGCCGCACCTGATCCGAACGCCCCCGTAGCGTCGGCGGCATTGCCCCGACGCCAGGTGTGATTCCACGTTGCGATATCCAGAACCCGTCGTGATGGATCACGACGCTACGGGGTTGCGCCGTTTTCCAGGGGGTGATATCCGGCCGTCAACCACCCAACCACCCAACCACCCAACCACCCAACCACCCAACCACCCAACCACCCACTAGGCCAGCGCGCTTTCGTAGCCGGAATCGCGGACGAAGAGGCACGTCGAGCCGGTGGTTTCGACGAGGCGGTCGATGACCTCGAAATTGGGATTGACATCGAAGCCGAAGACGTTGACGTCGGCGTAGGGCGCCGTGGGGAGGTAGTCGAAGAACGCCCCCGTGACCACGACGACCTCCGTCCGGGGCAGGCGGGCGAGATCGACGAGCCGGCGCATGAAGTCGCGTGCGTGCTCCATGTTGTCCGGGTCGTCTACCACAGTGATGAGCCGGAGCCGGGCGTTCCAGTTGCGCTTCAGCTTGTAAGCCAGCAAAATCGAGAGGTCGAGGTTGCCGATGTTCCACCGCAGGTTCCAGTCTGGGCTGCGGTCGCGGATCCAGACGTTGACGGTTTGCTGCTGCCCCAAGCCGGCAACGGGATGCGGGGCGTAGAGCATGACGCCCATCTGAATTGCCGAGGCCTCGTCGATGATGCGGAGGTAATCCTGGGTCCGTTCGTCGGACTCCGGCCGGCGCAAGACCAGCACGTTCGGCTTGAAGAACGCGCTCTGCAACGCCTGCATGCCCGCCGTCAGCCCCTCGACGTATCCGCCGGCCCGCACGACGGCACTCGACGAGAACACGCCGTCGCGCCGGAACGCATTCGTAGTGCTGTCAATCTCGTGCGACTGCTCGGAGAGCTTCCCATCCAGGCAGATGCCAAACACGAGGATCGAGGCGTTGGGCATCGCCACGCTGTGCAGGAGTTGATACTCGCCCCGGAGTTGCTGCACGTTTTCGATGGGGACCAACAGGTTGGGCTTCCACGCGCGTTCCTGCCGCGTGGGCAAGACAACGGCTTTTTTCGCCGCCCATTCCGCGAACGAGACAAACAAGCCACTGCGTACGTCCTCGAACTGAGCCTCGATTCTGCGGCGGGTCAACACAAAGTAGAACGCGACCACCACGCCCACGGCGACCAAGCTGACCGTCGGGTTGATGATGAACATCGCAAACAAGCTTCCAGTCAGCCCCAACACCGGCACGACGACCGGCACGCGGAGCAACGGGCGGAAGCTCGTGAGATCGAGTTGTTGTTCGATCAGGATGACGACGTTGATCATCGCGTAGGTGATCAGGAAGAACATCGTCACGAGGGGGGCGATGGCGTTGAGGTCGCGCAGCAGCAGCGTGAGCAGCACGATCCCGCCTGTCACGATCATCGCGTTTCGAGGATCGCCGGCGTTGTTCTTCACTGCCAACCACGGGCTTCCAGGCAGAATCCGATGCTCGCCCATCGCCTGCAAAATGCGAGCGGCTCCTACCATCGACGCCAGGGCCGAGGAGAAGGTGGCCCCCAGCAAGCCGGCGAGTACAGCCGGTCCGTAGAAGGCCTTCTCGATCATCACGTTGTAGTTGCTCGTGAGTTCGTCGACCGTCGCGCTGCCGGCAATCCAATAGGCCAACACCAGGTACACCACGAGGCTCACTCCAATGGCCCAGAGCGTTCCTTTTGGAATGCTCCCTCTGGGGTCCTTCAGATCGCCGGACATGTTCGCGCCGGCCATGATGCCGGTAGCGGCCGGGAAGAAGACCGCGAACACGATCCAGAAGCTCGACCCGCTGAACCCGTCCTCCGGTGCGCCTCGGTACGTGCCCCAGAGGCTAACATCAGCCACGTCATAAATCATCGAGCCATTCCAGGCGGCCAGTCCAACGCTACCCAGCGAAACCACGATGATGCCTAGAATCAGGTACTGCGTCTTGATGGCCAGATCGGCACTCCAGTACGCGATCCCGTAGAGCACCACGAACACTGTGAG
>JBCDHV010000084.1:0-10817 GCA_038749615.1 Bacteroidota bacterium | reverse complement strand
TCTTTGTCTTGGAGCTGTGCCCCTGTGGTCCAGGCTCTCTCGTTTGCGCACGTCTAGCCGGCTCCACCGCCTCTACGGCCGGCCCTTCCGCGTACCTGCACCAACCAGACGAGCCGTGTTCGATTATTTCCGAACTCTGTTTCAAGGGTTTACCCCACACGGGGACGATTATCTCTGGGCACCCGACGTGTTGTGGCCCAACGTCATCGCTGACGCACTGCTAGCGGCAGCGTGCTTCTCCATTGCGTTCGTTTTCGTTTTTTCCAGCCGCCGGCTCGGCAGCAAGCCTCACGGCCTACTCCTCTTCTTTGCGTCGTTCATCGCTTTGTGTGGTCTTCTGCACGTGATCGAGGTCGTTAACGTCTGGACTGGAGCTTACCGGTTCGCTGGCTTTGCCAAGCTGGCTACAGCGGCCGTTGCGGTGGGTACCGCCATCACGCTCTGGCCCGCCCTGAAACAGGCCCTCGCCCTGCCTCATCCCGTTGAACTCCAGGAAGCAAATGCACACCTCCAGCAAGAAATCCAAGAGCGCAAACGGGTCGAGACGGAACTAGCGATCTACAAGGCGCAACTCGAAGATCAGGTCATGGAGCGCACGGCACGTCTCGAAGCCGAAACCGAGCGCCGCGAAGCGGCCGAGCGCAACGGCCAGGAACTCGCCGACATCGTCCGCAGCTCTGACGATGCCATCACGATCACGGACCTCGACGGCAATATCGTGTACTGGAATCGTGGCGCCGAACTCGTCTACGGCTACCCGGCCGAGGACATTCTAGGCCAATCGATCGACCTGCTCGCCGCGGACGCAGGCGACACCGAGACGGATCAGATTATCGGGCGCATCAAGGCCGGCGAGACCATTCCCAACCTCGAAACCCAACGCAAACGCAAGGACGGATCGCTCATCGACATTTCGCTTTCGGCCTTCCCGATCGCTGGTGGCGACGGCTCGCCCGGACGGTTCGCGGCGATCTCTCGTGACATCTCTGCCCAGAAGAAGCTAACGGACCGCGTCGACTTCCTGGCCGACATCGTGCTCAAAATCGACGATGCCGTCATCCGGGCCTCTAGCACACACGAGGGCCGCATCACCTACTGGAATGCCGGCGCCGAGCGTCTCTTCGGCTACTCGTCGGAAGAAGCCATCGGCAAGCTTCCTATCGACTTCATCCCAGACGAGTTGATCGAGACGGCTACCGAGCATGGCATGCGAGCCGTGAGCGGCGAATCCGTTACGTACGACACATACCGCTATCACCGAAACGGCACTCGATTCGAGGCCCGGGTCTCTCTCTTTCCCATCTTCGACGATTCGGGTAACGTCCGGGACGTAGCGGCCATCGTGAGCGACATCACCAGCCGCACGGAAGCCGAACGCTTCCGAGACCGCCTGGCCGAGGCCATGCCGGCCATCCTCTACGTATTCGACCTCGCCGAGCAACGGAACGTCTATGTCAACCGGCAGATTGCCGACAGCATGGGCTACACGCCCGAAGACTACAAGGCGTTCGGAGACAACATCCTGGCTGCCCTCCTTCATCCCGACGATATCGAAAACATCCAAGCGTACTTCGAGGCCTTCCGCGAGCATCCGACCGATGAGGTAAAAACACTTCAGTACCGTTGCATCGCCAAGGATGGCTCGGTGCGCTGGTTCTCAAGCTCCGACCAGTTGCTCGATCTTGACCCCGACGGCAAGGGCCGGCGCGTCATCGGTGTGGTGGAGGACATCACGGAGCAACGCGAAAGCGAGCGTTTCATCGAACGCCTGGCCGAGACGATGCCCGCGATTCTCTACGTGTTCGATCTCGTGGAGCAGCGCAATGTGTACGCGAACAAAGAGCTCTTCAGTGTGCTGGGCTACTCCGCCGAAGACGTGCAGGCGATGGGCGACCAGATGATGGGCATGATCATGCACCCTGATGACCAGGAACGCATCGGCGCGCACTGGGGCCAATTGCTTGAAACCGCTGATGAAGAGACCCTGTCCATCGAGTACCGATGCCGGCATGCCGATGGGTCCTACCGGTGGCTCGTGAGCTACGAGAAGGTGCTCAACCGGCAGCCCAACGGACAGGCGCGGCAGATCATCGGCATCGTGGAGGACGTAACGGAGCGCCGGCAGTCTGAAGAAAACATTCAGCGCTACCTCCAAGAACTCGAAGACACCAACAAAGAACTGGACGAGTTCGCCTACGTCGCCTCCCATGATCTGCGGGCTCCGCTACGGGCCATCTCGAACCTGGCCTCGTGGATCGAGGAGGATGCCCACGAGGTGCTCCCGGAAGACTCGAAGTCCGACCTCCAGCTCCTCCGAAAGCGAGCCGCCCGGATGGAACGGCTGCTGAACGATCTGCTCCAGTACTCGCGCGCCGGCCGGAAACAGGGGGCCGAAACGACCTTCAGCGCCCACGGCGTCGCGCTCGACGTGGCCGGCATGATCGACCCACCCGAGGGCTTGTCTCTATCCGTGCGCCTCGCCGACGAGCCCGACCCGATGCTGACCAGCTTCATGACCCCGCTTGAGCAAGTCCTGCTCAACCTCGTCACGAATGCCATCAAGCACCACGACCAACCGAGCAAGGGCCACGTCGACCTCTTGATCGAGGATGCCGGCGAGGCCGTACGGTTCATCGTGAGCGACAACGGGCCGGGCATCCCGGAGCAGTACCACACCCAGGTGTTCGGCATGTTCGAGACGCTGAAGGCCCGAGACGAGGTCGAGGCCAGTGGGATGGGGCTTGCCATCGTGAAGAAGATCGTTGAGAAAAACGGCGGCTCCATCACGCTCGATTCGCCCACATCTAGCGGCCGAGGAGCCACGTTTGTAGTCATGTGGCCTAAAACCGTCTAAATGCGCCAATCTGCTCGGAAACGGTTCATGGGGGGACGGTATCCTATGACAACGGCACCCCTTGAAGCCAGCCTTTCGAGCGACCCGCACCCTCTTTACTCTTCCCTCTACGTACCAACACTTCCCCGTCATGCAACCCGAGAAACAAGACGTGACCATTCTGCTTGTAGACGACGATGAAGTCGATGCGCGTGCCATTCAGCGGGCCTTCAGGAAAAAGAAAGTGGCCAACACGCTCATCCGTGCACACGACGGCCTGGAAGCCCTTGACATCGTACGAGGGACCAACGGGCATAAGCCCATTGCTCGGCCCTTTCTCATCCTGCTGGACCTCAAGATGCCCCGGATGAATGGCTTAGCGTTCCTGGAGGCGTTACGCGCCGATCCAGATCACAGCGACGCCATCGTGTTCGTGCTCACGACCTCCGACGATGAGCAGGACATCCTCGGAGCCTACGAACATAACGTAGCCGGCTATTTGCTCAAGCAAGACGCTGCTGGCGGCCTGATGAAACACGTCGAGATGCTCGACCAGTTCATGGTCTCGGTCCAGTTCCCCAGTGTCTGACCGGTCCCTCAGGCACAGACTTTCCTTTCCCTCGCACGCGCACTCACTCCTTATTCTACGCTTCACGTCGCTGCGTTTATGAATCCGCCGAACGTCCGCATCCTGCTTATCGATGATGACCGCGTCGACCGGCGAGCCGTCCGCCGGCTCATCGGGGAACGCTATGACATCACGGAGGCAGAAAATGCCCGGACCGCCTTCGAGTTGCTCTCAAGAGAAGCGTTCGATTGTGTACTCCTCGACTACCGCTTGCCGGATGCCACGGGCGTCGAGGTCTTGGACCAGCTCGCCACGAGCAACGGCGCAAGCAGCTTACCCGTCGTGATGCTAACCGGAAGCGGCGGTGAGCAGATCGCCGTCAATGCGATGAAAAGCGGGGCGGCAGACTATCTGTCCAAGGACACGCTCGATGCGTATCTGCTGGAGCACGCCATCGAGTACGCCATCTACCGGAAGACGACCGAAGATCAGTTGGCCCGGTACACGACGGACCTAGAACGGGCCAATTCCGAGATGAAGCAATTCGTGCACACGGTGTCGCACGACCTCAAGGAGCCGCTCTGGAGCATCCGGCTCTTTGCGCGCCGGCTCCGGGAAAAGTACCGGTCTCACCTGGACGCCGAGGGGAGCACGCAGCTCGACTTCATCGTCGACTCTGCGGAAACGATGAGCCAGCTCATCACGGACCTGCTCGCCTATGCCCGCCTCGACGACGACTCGACTCTCCCCACGGGGAAGGTCGATCTCTCCGTCGTGTTCGAGCGGGTGCAGCGGAACCTCACGGGCGTACTGGAAGACGTAGACCTCGACGTGGAAGAACCACTGCCCATCGTGCCGGGCAACGAATCGCTGCTGATGCTGCTTTTCCAGAACCTGGTCAGCAACGGCGCAAAATTCAGAGGCGAACGCCGGCCCCATCTCGAAGTCACGACCGAGGAGGAAGAGAAAAGCTGGGTGATTCACGTCCGGGATAACGGCATTGGCATCCCCAAGGAGGCGCAGTACAAGATTTTCCAGCTCTTCGGCCGGCTCCATAGTTCCGACATCTACCCCGGTACCGGCCTCGGCCTCTCGTTGTGCAAGAAAATCGTAAACCGGCACAAGGGGGAGATCTGGGTCGAATCCGTCCCAGGAGCCGGCTCGACCTTCTCGGTCCGCTTGCCCCGGTAGCGGGTTGGAGACGCCGCAGGCAACCTGAGCTGTGCCGGCACAGTAGCAGTCTTTCCACCACTGCGACCCAGCCACACAGCCATGTCTGCCACCCTGATCTCTACCCTCGAACGCATCGTCGGCGCGCGCAACGTGTTGACGGGTGAACGCGAAACTGCGTACTACCGAAGCGGATTCCGATCCGGCATCGGAGGCGCGGCAGCCGTGGTGTTTCCAGAGACGCTGTTGCAGCAATGGCACGTGCTCCAGGCGTGCGTCGACGCGCAGTGTGCCATCATCATGCAGGCCACGAAGACCGGCCTCACGGAAGGCTCCTGCCCTAGCGGATCGGACTACGGCCGCGACGTGGTAGTCATCAATGTGACACGCATCAAAAAAATCGTCCTGCTCGACGGCGGGAAGCAGGTCCTCGCGTTTCCTGGCTCGACGCTGCACGAACTCGAACAGCTCCTCAAACCCATCAAGCGTGCGCCCCACTCGGTCATCGGCTCGACGACCATCGGCGCGACCATCATTGGCGGCATCGCCAACAACGCCGGCGGTGCGTTGTGCAAGCGGGGCTCCTCCTACACCGAACTGGCACTTTTTGCCCGCGTGAACGAAGCCGGCGAGCTGGAGCTCGTCAACCGCCTCGGTATCCAGAACCTCGGCAATACCCCGGAGGAGATCTTCACCAACCTGGAGCGCGGCCACTTCTCCAACGACGATCTCGACGCCTTCGACACGCCGGCTTCAGACCGTGGCTACGCCGCGCGCATCCGAGACCTCGACGCTCCCGTTCCCAACCGCTACAACGCCGACCCCGTCCGGCTCCACGGCGTGAGCGGAAGTGCCGGCAAGGTCGCTGCCTTCGCCGTCCGCGTCGACACCTATCCCGTGCCCGAGCGCAAGCAAGTCTTCTTCCTTGGCACCAACGACCCGGCCCATTTCACGGCCTTTCGCCAGCACGTCTTACAGCACTTCGAGGAATTGCCCGAGATGTGCGAGTACCTCAACCGCAGCACGTTCGACGTGGCAGCACGGTATGGGAAGGATGTGTTTTTGTCGATCAAACACCTCGGCACCGAGCGCCTTCCTCAAGCCTACGCGCTGAAAGCCAAGGCCGAATACCTGCTCAACAAGGTCCCCTTCCTCCCAAAATACGTCCCCGACATCGCGCTCAACTACGCGAGCCGGCTGTTTCCGCAACACCTGCCTGAGCGGCTGCTCGCCTACCGGGACGCCTACGAGTACTACCTGATTCTGGTGATGAGCGACGCCGGCATCGACGAGGCACGCGACTATTTAGCCCGTACATGGAGCCAAACCGAGGGCGTCGGCTTTTTCGAATGCACCGAGGAAGAGCAGGAAGCCGCGCTGCTGCACCGCTTCGCGGCAGCCGGCGCGGCCATCCGCTACCAAAACCTCCATCAGAAGACGACCGAAGAGGTTTTAGCCCTCGATATCGCTCTTCTGGGAAATGACCCAGAGTGGGTCGAGAAGCTGCCCCCGGAAATCACCGAGCACCTCGACCTAGCGCTTTACTACGGGCATTTCATGTGCCACGTCTTCCACCAGGACTACATCTTCAAGAAGGGCACCGACCTGGAACGGATGAAGACCCTGATGCTCGCCCACCTGGACGCCAAGGGCGCGAAATACCCCGCCGAGCACAACGTCGGCCACATGTACGAAGCCGAGCAAACCCTGAAGGCCTTCTACACCGAACTGGACCCCACCAACACGTTCAACCCCGGCATCGGCAAGTCCGCCAAGAAACGCCGCGTGGTGTTCACCTGAGTTGGTTTCGCAAAGGGGTGAAGATGCCATCTTCCGGAGATGGCATCTCCAGAAGATCGGTGCCGTGGAGAACGCCAATCGAGCGGGTTATGCCGTTTGATGGCCGCGTCCAAACGGAATTCTGTACTCCCTCGCCCCCCTGCGGAGTCTCCAAAGACCTCGAGCGCCGGCGATCCTTTCGGTGCAATTGAGTCCCATACTGGATGGATTCCAGATCGCTCGCTGCGGTGCGCTTGGACACGCTGAATGCCTCGGCCAGCACGGGGGCACTGACCCGCCGGCCCGCGCGCAGCCATTCCAGAATGTACTACGAGCGGTGGATTTGAGGAGCGAAAGGAAACGCGCAATGAATACGACTCCCGACCCAGGATCCCGAGTAGCAGCGGTGGAAAAACTTGCACTGTTCAGCAGCGCTGCGGCACAGCTCCGCATCCACTCCATGTCTCCAGAAACCTGCAGACCAGCGAGCCCGTTTGCTCCTAAACCAACCAACAAACCAAGATGGCAAAGCACGTCGGTGTTCACCAGGCCAAAATCCACCTGTCCGAGCTGCTGCGCGAAGCAGAGCGCGGCGAGCGCATTGTGATTGAGCGATACGGTCAGCCTGTGGCTCAACTGACGGCCCTCCCGGATTCTTCGCCCGTCCAGCGCCAGTTGGGCGAGTGGGCTGGCCTCTGGGCAGCACCAGATGACGCGTTCAGCGAAGCTGCCGATGCCGAGGTGGCCCGGCTGTTCGAAGGCCGCGAGACATGAGCGAACCCCTGCTCCTTGACACACACGTGGCACTTTGGGGCACTCTCGGCGCCCACGCGTATCCGGCCGGCTGTCCGGGAACGGATCGAATCGGCGGCGACGCCTGTCTGGGTCAGTGCGGTCAGCGTCTGGGAAGTCGCCATCAAGGCCTCGTTGGGCAAACTCCCTGCCCTATCGTCTGATCTGATCGAAGCGCTAAGCCGGCTCGATGTCGACTTCCTCTCGGTCTCCGCCGAAGACGCGGCCTTGGTCTACACCCTTCCCTTTCACCACACGGATCCGTTTGACCGGCTCCTCGTCGCTCAGGCTCAACGCCACGGCCACACCCTCGTCACCGCCGACTCCCGCCTGCTGGCCTACCCCATCCCCATTCTGCGCCCCTAGCAGTCCACACGCAGTTCCACTCGGTGCGGTTGAGGCTGGTATGTCTGATTGCGCCGGCAGCTGGGGCAAATTAAAGGCTTAGGCCGGCTTGGAGTCAACTCGTGGCTCTTGTGAGGGCGTCAGCCGGCGAACGGGTACAGGAAACGGGAGGACGACGCTTTTCTGCAACGCGTGCGTAGAAACAACTTATACCAAGTCCGGGAGCTTTCTTCCTGTTCTCAGCGTCGGATCGCCGCACTCAACCGCGATCCCATGCCCCGTACACTCCCGCTCAAGGACCACCTCTCCGACGACGAGGTCTACGCCCGATTCCACGCCTGCCGCGATACGACCGAGCGCGCACGATGGCAGGTCATCTACCTCAAGACCCAGCATCGCACGGCCAAGGCTATCGCCGAGGTCACCGGCTATAGCCCTCGCTGGGTCCGCGCTCTCATCCACCGGTACAATGATGGCGGCCCCGAGGCACTCCGCGACCGTCGCCACGATCACCCAGGCGCGCCTGCGATGCTCTCGTCTGAGCAACAGGCCGACCTCGACGCGGCTCTGGAAACGGGCTCAGCGCCCGACGGCGGCCTCTGGACGGGCCCCAAGGTGGCTCGCTGGATCGAGCGGGCCACGGGCCGGGCACACGTCCATAACCAGCGGGGCTGGGAGTGGATGCTCCGCCTCGGCTTCTCGGCGCAGACCCCACGCCCGGCCCACGACGGGGCCGACTTGGCCGCGCAAGCGGCGTTCAAAAAATGAGCTCGTGGCCAAAGTAGCTGCCAAGCGCGCGTCTCGGCCTGTTGAGGTCTGGGCGATGGATGAGCACCGGGTGGGTCTCAAGCCGATCCTGCGCCGAGTGTGGGCACGCAAGGGGCAGCGCCCGGTGGTACACGTGCGTCCCCGCTACGAGTGGCTTTACGTCTACGCGTTCGTGCACCCCGAGAGTGGCGAGACCGAGTTCTGGTTGGCTCCCTCGGTCAACACCGCACTCTTCACCGAGATCGTGCGCGCGTTCGTGGCCAGGCGGGAGCACGCCGTGCTGCTGGTGTTGGATCAGGCGGGCTGGCATGTCTCGGCCGAAACGCTTGCACTCGAAGCCGAAGGGGTGCTCTCGTTGGAGCACCTGCCAGCCTACAGCCCGGAATTGATGCCGGCCGAGCGGCTGTGGGCGCTGACGGACGAGCCGCTGGCCAACCGGGTGTTCGCCAGCCTAGCAGAGCTGGAGGCCGTTCTGGCCGAGCAGTGCGTCTCGCTGACGGAGCAGCGGGAGCGCATCAAGAGCCGGACGCTCTACCACTGGTGGCCCGGAGGAGCCGACCATACCGGATCAGATTAACCGGACTTGGTATTACGGTGCTCTTCTCGCTCACCAAGAGCCACGCGGGCCCTCGCCACGCCTTGGCAAACGCGAGGCCGACGCCTCTAGACACCACCCGCCACTCGTCCACCAGCTACCCGCCACGCGAACAGCGTGAGCCCTCACGCTTCCGCCGGCACTTCTTCCGTCTCGGTCGCCTCTTCGTCATCGTCGAGGACGACGCGGGTGACATCGGCGATTTGGTCGCCGTCGGTGAGGTTGATCAGGCGGACGCCCTGGGTGTTGCGGCCGAGCTGGCTGATGGGCTCGACGCTCATGCGGATCATGATGCCGGCCTGGGTGATGATCATCAGGTCGTCGGTCTCGAACACGCCGCGGATGGCGACGAGCGGGCCGGTTTTGTCGGTTGTCTTGTGGGTGATGACGCCCTGGCCGCCCCGGCCTTGGAGCGGGTAGCCGGCGAGGTCGACGCGCTTGCCGTACCCGTTGGCTGAGACCGAGAGCAGGTTCTTGCCGTCCTCGCTGGCGACGATCATGCCTACCACACGGTCTTCCTCGCCCAGCCGGATGCCGCGCACACCCTGGGTGTTGCGGCCCATTGGGCGGACGTCGGCCTCGGCAAACTGGATGGCACGGCCACTCGATGACGCCAACAGCACGCGGCTGTCGCCGTTGGTGAGCAGCGCTTCGAGGAGGTCGTCGCCTTCGTTGACGGAGATCGCGATGATCCCGTCGACGCGCGGCCGGCTGAAGGCGTCTAGGCTGGTCTTCTTGACCTGGCCTTTCTTCGTCGCCATCAGCACGTAGTGATTCTCGCGGAACTCCTGATCTTCGAAATTCGGCTTCGATACCGTGAGCACGGCACGGACGCGGTCTTCTTGATCGATCTGGATCAGGTTGCGCAGGCTCCGGCCTTTGGCGGTACGTGCACCTTCCGGAATTTGGAAAATCCGGAGCCAGTAGCACTTCCCGTGATCCGTGAAGAACATCAGGTAGTCGTGCGTGGAGCTGGCGAACACGTGTTCCACGAAGTCCTCGTCCCGCGTGCCGGCTGCCCGTAATCCTCGGCCTCCACGGCCCTGTTGGCGGTACTCAGCGACGGCCGTCCGCTTGATGAGGCCTTGATGGGTGATCGTGACCACCATCTGCTCCTCTTCGATCAAGTCTTCGATCGCGAGGGCGTCGCCGCCGGCGTAGTCGATCTCGGTGCGGCGCTCGTTGGCGTAGCGGTCACGGAGATCGAGCAATTCGGTCTTGATGATCTCCATCCGCAGCTCCGGCGTCGCCAGGATGCCACGGAGACGCTCGATTTCCTGGAGCAGCGCCTCGTATTCGTCTTCGATCTTCTGCCGTTCGAGGCCGGTGAGCCGGCTCAGGCGAAGTTCGAGGATCGCCTTGGCTTGAAGCTCGGACAGCGAGAAGAGCGGATCGCTGCCTTGGGGCAAGCCGAAGCGCTCACGCATTTCCGGCGTCAGCTTGGCCGGGATCGCCCCGTTCATCAGGTTCTGCTGCGCGTCCGCCGGCGTGTCCGAGTACCGGATGATCGAGATCACCGCGTCGAGGTGGTCGAGCGCGATGCGCAGGCCTTCCAAGACGTGCGCACGCTCTTCGGCCTTGCGCAGTTCGTACTCGGTGCGCCGGACCACGACTTCGTGCCGGTGGTCGACGTAGTGCTTGACGCATTCCTTCAGCGTGAGCGTCCGCGGCCGGCCGTGGACCAGCGCCACGACGTTGACGCCGAAGGTCTGCTGGAGCTGGGAGTACTTGTAGAGTTGATTCTGAACGATCAGCGGAACCGCGTCCTTCTTGAGCTCGATCACGATCCGCATCCCGTTGCGGTCGCTCTCGTCGCGCAGGTCGCTGATGCCCTCGATCCGCTTGTCGCGCACCAGGTAGGCGATCTTCTCCAGGAGGCTCGACTTGTTGACCTGGTACGGGATTTCCGTGACGATGAGCGCGTTGCGGGAGCCGCGCAGCACTTCCTCGTGCATTTTGGCACGCAT
>JBCDHV010000083.1:0-10842 GCA_038749615.1 Bacteroidota bacterium | reverse complement strand
CGGTTGTTGACCGTAAACACCTCGGCATTCACGCTCAGCCCTTGCACGGCTGGAATGGCGTAGGACGCCCGAAGCGCCGTCGTCAACGGAATGGCCTCGATGCTAGAGGCCGGCTGGAACGTCCCGTCGTCTTGCGGATCGACGTCCGTTTCCGTAATCGCTACGTCCGCACCAATCCGGAGACCTTGCGCCGGCGATGCGTTGATGGTCGCTTCGAAGCCGTAGTTGCGCTGCGGGGCTTGCAGCCGCATGCCCTGGCCGGTCGACGTATCGAACTGGATTTGCGAGGCATCTTCGGAGAACGCAAAGAAGCCGGCGACACCATAGGCAAAGTTGGTCCCGAGCTGCCCGCGGAAGCCGAGGTCGACGCTGTTGACGACTTGCGGAGACACGATCTCGTCCCCTTCGATCACGACGCCCGGCTCGATGTTCACCACGAGGAACGCGAGGCTAGGCAGCGAGAAACCCTGCGAGAAGTTGGTGTAGACCGTGTTCTGCGGGGCGTACTCGAACGCTGCTCCGAGGTTGAGCGACAGGCCCGAGTTCGATCCTGAGCCTCCGAGGCGGTTTTCGCCGGGAGCAACGCGGGTGAACGTCGGGATGAAAGGAATGACCTCGAACGAGTTCACGTCGTAGCGAGCGCCCACGGAAAGATTGAGCGCATCTGTCGCATCGATGTCGGCCTGGACGAATACACCGCCGCTCGTCAGCTCCGTCGGCGCGCCTTGGTCTTGCACACCGCCGACGCCGTCGAAGCGGTTCTCAGCATCGAACGGTCCGTCCGTCGAAATCGTGACAGGCGTCGAATCTTCAGACTGAAGGAAATCGCCACCGACTGAGACGATGACCCGCTCGTTGACCGGCCGGTTGTACTCTGCACGGGCACCGTACTGCGATGCAGCCGTGCTCGTCTGGAACAGACCTGGCCAGAAGGAAGGAAACCGGCCGCTCTCAACAAACTGGCGGATGTCTGAGCCACCCTGCTGGAAGTTGAGATCGATGTAGTAGCCTTGCAGCCCGAGCGAGCCCCCGAACAACGCGCTGTTCTGGTACTGAGCATTCACTGCGATGTAGTCCTGGCTGATCGGCGTGTCGTAGCTGAAAGCCGTCTCAACCCGCTCGGCGACTGCGGCGGAACCGTCGGGATCGGCTAGCACGTCTTCAGGGCGCGCGACGGGTGCGAAGAAGAGATCGTTCGGCTCTCGGTAGGTGCGCGTGATCGAGAGATCAATGGCCTGCGACGGCGTGATGTCATACCCAACCTTGCCGAGGACGGTGTAATCGTCGTAGTACGACGTGTTGATCGGGGCGATCTGCTGTCCGTCGGGGCGGAAGGCACCGTTCGTGGTCTCGAACGAGCCGTTAGCGACGTACCGAAACTTCCCTTGCGTGCCGGAAACCGTGGCTGCAGCCCGGTAGTCGAGCGCATCGCTGGCGAGCACGGCCTCATCCACGAGGAAATTGCGCCCAAACAAGTCGATGTCTACGGCCACGGGCTTCTCGCTGGCTCTCTTCGTGAAGAACTGAATTACCCCGCCCGGTGCACCGCCACCGTACACCGTGGAGGCCCCGTAGAGCACTTCCACGCGGTCGAGCATGGACGGATCGATGTTGCCGAGGACGGCGCCTCGGAAGCCTTCGCTCGTGCGGAGCGGCACGCCGTCGAGCAGGAAGAGCGGCGTCCGGCCACGCAACGTAGCTGTAAACACGCTGTTGCCAATCGAGGGCGAGGAAAAGTTGGGGACGAATTTCCCAAGTGTGGCCGCGAGGTCGGACGTCTGTTCCGCGTAGAGCTCGACGCGTTCCTGTTGAACGACGCTAATGGCACGTGGCACATCGGTCAGGTCTTGCTCGCGGCGGGAGGCCGTGATGGCAATTTCGCTAAGCCGGAGCGGGCTTATCTGGAGCCTGCCGTCGAACTTAACCGTACCCCCCGCCTGAACGTTGACCGAGAATGTTGCCCGGCTGAACCCGACGAGGGAGGCGATGACGGTGCGCTCGCCGGCGGGAACGCCCGTAATCGTGAACCTACCATCGACGCCGGTTGCTGCGCCAAGGGTTGTATTTTCGACGCGGACATTGACACCAGGAAGCGGGTCTCCCTCGGTAGTCGTGATCTGGCCTTCGACAGTACCCGTTTGAGCGAGTGCCGTGGAGGCGAGGAGGCAGAGCGCCAAGGCAAGCCCTACACCTCGTGGAATGAGACGTATCAGTGTGTTAGCAAACATTGCTGTGTATGGGTGTTGGTGGAGTACTTCTGGAGAGATCCGGTGCGAGAGGGCATACCTCTCCCATCGGGCAGGAAGAAGGGAAACCGGGTGCGGTGGACAGGACCGCCCGGGCACGGGGAAGTGGCGCGCCGGCACGAAGCCAGAGTTGGCTGTGGCGGCCTGAATCGATAGGCAGGAGTACGTGCATCCGATGCACGCTGAACAGGTCGCGATGTGAAGTCAGTATGTCAAGAGGCGACCGGGGCCGTACTGGTCGCCGTAGGGCGCTCTACAAAAGCCTTGCGCCGGCGGTAACCAGAGCTAAACCAGCAGCAAGCCCGCCCACGCGGAGCCAAGCGTGCAGACCACTCTGTGCCAGAACAGCCCAAGCCACGGCTAACGGCCAAGCCAACACGGCCAACACGATGCTCAGAGCTACCGCCGCATTGAGCGGAACGCCAAGCCGTGGTAGCCCCGTGCCGACGGCCGCGCCAAGCACGAGGAAGACCAGAAAGCCACCAATCATCGCTGCGGTTGCCTTCCCCCATCCCTCGCCACGCGTCCAGGAGTGCTTCATCGGGGTCTCCGCCGGCTTCGGCGTTCAGGGGCCGGCATGAAAAACGGCCCTGTCACAACCAGGAGGCTCCCCACGGCCATTAGCACTGTGATCACCAGCACGGGCCCAACGGCCGAGCCTGTTCCAAGAACCGACAACACGAAGGCCACGCACACCAGCACAATGCCGACAATCCGGATCGGCTTGGCGGGCTTGAGCGCCTTGGACTGCCGGCCCGGCGAGGCGACGTAAAACGCCACATATGCGAGTGCAGCCAGTATGAGCGAGAGCGTAGTCATGAGCACCTGTCAGGTGTCTCAAGGACACGTGGTGGAAAAGGAATGGCGGTGATGATTGAATTATTTAGATCTAGTCCAATTTAGGGCTCGCTTACTTCGTCAGGGGATTCAGGTTCTCGTGCCAGGCCTTTTTCTCGCTGGAATGCCACGAAAACCCTCGACTTACGTCAGACTCAGGCCGGCTCACAGCTCGAGTTCAACACTCACCCCAACCACGCGGGGCAACCCGAACCGCACGGTAGGCTGGTCGAGTGCGTTGAATCCGCGCCGGAGCTCAACCGTCTCGTCGAGCAGATTGCGGCTCCAGAGAGCGATGCGGGCTGAGGTGTTGGAAACGTCAACTAGGTAACCGATCCGGGCATTGACGAGTGTGTACCCGCCGGCTTCGCGGAGCGGATCGTTGCCGCCGCCTTCGAGTGTATTGACATCGTCGAAGTACGTGCCGGTATACCCCGCGCTGAACCCTCCGAAGAAGCCCTGCGCCGACTCGTACGTCGCGCCAACGGACACCGTCTCGCCGACTGCGTTCGGAAATTCGAAGCCTGCGAGATCCCGTTCGCCGATCACGAATTCGTCAAACTCCGTCTCGACTAGGCCAGCGGAGCTGAACACCGTCAGGCCGCGCGCAGGAATGGCTCGGAGTTCGAGTTCGGCCCCGTAGAGTGTCGATGCGCCCGCGTTCGCTGTGAACGTGAGTGTCGTCCCTTCTCGGAAGAGCCGGACCTGCTGGTCGGTCCAGTCCGTGTAGAAGAAGTTGGCGTTCGCCGTGAGCCGGCCATTGAGCCAGCGGCTACGGAAGGAGGCCTCGTAATTCCAGGTGTACTCTGGGTCGTACACGTTCGTCGATCCATCCCCGAGAATTTCTGCCCCGCCGGCCCGGTAGCCACGCTGCACCGTCGCCCCGATGGAGACGTCCCGCGTGAGATCGTACGTCAGCCCGACTTTGGGCAGCAGCGCGTTGTAGGTCGCGTCCGGATTGCGCAGGGTGGTGTCGACGCCGGCTTCGAGCTGCCCCAGCACGATGTCGGTAAGTACGGGCACCAGCGGACTGTTCGGAATGGCAAAGGTGGGGTCGGTGATGTTCTCGGCATCGTACGTCTCGCTGTCGTACCGGAGGCCGGCGGTGAGGGTCAGGCGCTCAGATACGAGTTCGACATTGGCTTCCCCGAAAGCCGCCAGGTTGACGCTCTCGCTTTCGAACCGCAAGGTCGCATCGTAGAGGACTTCGAACGGCTCCTGCGGGCCGAACAACTGCTCCAGCGTGGGCTGCACGATGTTGAAGATGTCGCCCCGGTCGCGGCGGTTGTTGACCGTGGTGAACCGGCCGGCGTAGACGCCGAAGACCGCCGTGGCCCGGCGCGTGTCGAGGTTGAGCCGAAGTTCTTGGGTGAGGTCGAAGTCGTCGCTCAGGCTGTTGTTCGAGATCGGCTTGATGACGCTTGGATCGGGCACCTGGTAGAGCAAGCCATCGAACTCGCGGTTGTTGACGAGCAGACCGCTCAGCGAGGTGAGCGTCAACGTTGGCGACACATCGAGCCGGAGTTCGAGGGAGCCGTTATGGGTACGGTTTTCATCCAGCAGGGCGAGCGGGAACGTCGAGGAACGCGCCTCGAAGTCTGGGCCGGTGGCGTCCTGCAGGATGTTCGGCCGGTCGTAGGCAAACGTGTAGCCAAGCCGGGCCGAGAAGCCAGGCAGTGCCTTGGGCGTGAAGAGGAGCCGCGCCCGCAGGTTGGAGTACTCGTTTTCCGTCACCCGGGCAAAGTCTTCGAACTCCAGGGGTTCCAACTCGGAGTAGGTGAAGTCGGTATCCGTGAACTGATACTCGCCCGACAGCCGGAAGGCCAGTTGATCGGCCACGAGCGGCCCGGTCACCATGACGGCTCCCTCGCGCGTAGCCAGATTGCCTGCTACGGCACGCACGGCAGCACCGTAGGTGAACGTTGGGTCTGCAGACCGGATGGAGACGGCACCAGCGAGCGCATTTCGTCCGGCGGTCGTCGACTGTGGCCCACGGAAAATCTCGACGGCCTCGACATCCCAGAGGCCCCGGGAGCCGGTGCGGGTAGACGTGATGTTTTGGGCGACGCCATCGATGTACAACTGGCTCGTAGTCCCAACGCCGGCAAACCCGACCCCGGTGTTGTTGATGCCTCTGATGACGAAGCCGCCCAACCCGTTAACGGAGAAATTCCCGACGAGCGATGCGGCTTCGTTCCAGTCGCGGATGGCCAAGGCCTCCAACTGCTCTGCATCCAGCACGTTGGCACTCGCCTGCGTTTCCTGGAGGTTGCGGACAAATTTGTCGCTGCGGACCATCACCTCTGCCAGCTGCTCCGCGTTTGCTTCCAACTCAATGCGGAGGCTCACGGTCTGATCGTCCGCCACCTCGACCGTTTCCTCAGCCGTCAAGTAGCCCACGTATGAGATCCGCAGCGTCACCGAGCCGGCCGGCACCCCACGCAGGACGAACCGCCCGACGGCATCGGTTGCGGCTCCGCGGTCGCTGCCTTGGATCTGAACCGTTGCCCCAGGAAGAGGCTGCCCGTCGCCGGCATCGATGACGAGACCCGAGACAGTGCCCGGAGCCGAGTCATCTACTTCAGCGGTTCCGGCTTGAGCAACATGAACAAAGGAGAGAAGAGTACACGAGAGAAGGCACAGCGTCGCAAGGCGCATGTTGAAGAGCCGTTGGGGAACACCGCCGGATGAGTGAACCGGCGGGCTAGAGAACAGGGTTGTTTTTTAGACATAGTCTAAATTAAGGTCCCGGCCAACGTCTTTAGAACGCCGCGTGTTCTCGTTCGCCCTGATTTCACAGCCCTCTCACCAAAGCCCCCTGGAGATTTCAACGGCCTTCCCCTTGTAGCGCCAACCTTCAGGACATCCCCCCCCCGGCAGACACAAACACGCCCAACCGCAGCACAGCGCCCCACCTTCACTCTTCACCCTGCCCCCTTTCCCCTTCACCCTACTCAAAAAGGTTTCTGCGGCCGGCTGGTCGGGCCTTCCGGATCTACCGGCGTCCAGTACGTATCGGCATCCGGATCGAGCCGGCGCTGCATCGGGTCCTTGCCGAACACGCGCAACAGAAAGCCGATGGGCACCACGGCGAACACGTACGTCAGCGTCAGGATGACGAACGTCGAGACGATACTCAGCTTGCCTCCGAGCCACATCCACCCTCGCTCGATCGGGGCCAACCACGCCGGCAGCAGGAGCCCAAACAAGGCGAACGTGCCGGCGATGCCCACCAACCACGACCCTGCGGCCCGTTCCCGCCACACCAAGAACCCACCGATCAGCCCAAAGGCCACGGCCATCGTGAATCCAAATTTGCGCAGGTGTTTCCGGTCGGGCATCTCCGATGCGGTGTCTGGCTTTTGGTTGGGCGGTTGGGCAAATATAAGCCCCGCTAAACCATCCAACCGCCCAACCAAAAGCCAAGACAATTCTTCCAGTCGTCACGCCCGGCGTGCATCTTTGGGGCTGCTGACGGGTAGCAGAAATCGTTATTTATCTGGAAGATCGAATCTCCGGCCAACGCGGCGTAACACCCGCGCTCGAAGGACGAAGGCCCGTGGTTCAGTCTGTTTTACCACGGGTACATCGTGACGTCAACTCCTGAAACCGGCACTGCCGGCCATACTGCCGTGCGCTCATTCGAGACGCTCGGCCTCTCTCCTCAACTCCTTGCTGGCCTCGGCTACGAGACGCCAACGCCCATCCAATCGACCCTCATCCCGGTACTTCTCGACGGCCAGGACGCCATCGGGCAAGCGCAAACAGGGACGGGCAAGACCGCAGCCTTTGCGCTGCCGACCATCCAGCAGATCGAAGCCAGGACGGGGTTCGTGCAGGCCCTCGTGCTCGTCCCGACGCGGGAACTTGCCACGCAGGTGGCCAGCGCGGTGTTCACGTACGGCAAGAGCGCCAAAATCTCTGTGCTCCCGATCTTTGGTGGCACCCCGTACGACAAGCAGATCCGCCGGCTGCGCAAGGGCATCGACGTAGTCGTCGGAACCCCAGGCCGGCTGCTCGACCTGCTGAACCGTGGCGTCCTCGACTTGTCGCAGGTCCGCACGGTGATCCTCGACGAAGCCGACGAGATGCTCTCCATGGGCTTTGCCGATGACATGGAAGCCATCCTTGACCAGACGCCGGCCGAGCGCCAGACCGTTCTGATTTCCGCTACGATGCCATCGGGCATCCGCAAATTGGCGGATCGGTACCTCGACTCGCCAGTCTCTTGCCAGGTCGCACACCAGCAAACGACGGCGAACCGGATCGAGCACCGACACTACCTGCTCCACGGGCGCGACAAAAATGCCGCTCTGCTCCGGCTGCTCGAAACCGAAGATGTCGAATCGGCGCTGGTCTTCGTGCGGACGCGGAACGACACGACTGAAGTCGCCAACTTCCTAGCGGAGCATGGCTTCGATGCCGAGGCACTCAGTGGCGAGATGACGCAGCCGCAGCGCGACGATGTGCTCCGGCGCTTCCGGACGCAACGCATTCAGGTGCTCGTCGGAACGGATGTCGCCGCGCGTGGACTCGACATCGATCACATCTCGCACGTCTTCAACGTCGATCTCCCGCATGACGCGGAAGTCTTTGTGCACCGCGTTGGCCGCACGGGCCGCGCCGGCCGTACGGGCACAGCGATCACGTTTGTGAAGCAGAATCAACTCCGCGATCTCAAGCAGATCGAGCGCAAGTTGCGGCACGATATCCCCCGCGCCACCCTGCCCACGCCCGACGCCGTCCGCCAGCATCGCGACCGCAACCTGGCCACCAAACTCACCGAGGCGCTCCAGGCAGATCACACCCGCGCCCACACGATTCTCGCCAACCTGGTAGCCGACGGCCACGATCCACTCGATCTCGCCGCCGCCGCGCTCACGATGGCCAGCAAATCCGACGAACGTCCGATCCTGCACGTTGGCACCGTGAAAGCCCGTGATCACAAGACGCGGGAGCACAAGAACACCAAAGGATCAAGGACCCGAGAGCGTGCACCTCGCCCGGCTCACACGGACGCTGAGGCCGGCATGGTTAAGGTTCAGATCAACGCCGGCAAAGTGAACGGCGTCCGCCCCGGGCAGGTCGTGAGCGCGCTCGCACGTACGGCCGACATCCCTGGCAAGAGCCTGGGCCGGATCACGATTGGCCCGAAGAGCACCTACGTCGACGTCCCGCAAGAACACGTCGGCCGTGTGCTGAACCAGGAAGCGTACCGGTTCGGCAAGCGCATGGCGAAGGTTCGGGCCGTATGATGCTTGCGTCAGCAAGCATCAAGGTTGGGCGGTGGGCCGGACGCTCGCGGTGCTCGCTGCGGGCGGGGGTTGTTGTGTTGCAGAGTGACTGCGTGGCAATGTGGCAGCTGTGTCGCTAGACCTTGCTACACAGCCACCTTGCCACACAGCAACACTTCAATCAGCCGCAAAGGCGCGGCGCTGGCCCACCCTATCCGCCGGCTGTTCCGCCTTCAGGAGCAGCACGTCTTCCAGGACGAGGGCGTCCATTTCGGTGGCGAGGAAGCAGCGGTAGGCGTCTTCGGGGGTACACACCACCGGCTCACCGCGGACGTTGAACGACGTGTTGACGACGAGCCCGTGTCCCGTTCGCCGCTTGAAGGCCTCGATGAGCGCTTGGTAGCGTGGGCTACGTTCGGCATCGACGGTCTGGACACGTGCCGAGTAATCGACATGCGTGATGGCCGGTACGTCGCTGCGTGGGACGTTGAGCTTGTCGATTCCGAAGAGCTGGTCTTGCGCGTCGGTCGTTGACGTGCGGCGCTCTTCACGGACCGGAGCAACCAGTAGCATGTACGGGCTCTCGGCCTCTAGCTCGAAATACGCCGACGCGTCTTCGCGTAGCACCGAGGGCGCAAAGGGCCGGAAGCTCTCGCGATACTTGATCTTGAGGTTCATCGTGCGCTGCGTCTCGGGGTCGCGCGGATCGCCGAGGATGCTTCGGCCGCCGAGCGCACGAGGGCCAAACTCCATCCGGCCTTGGAACCACCCGACCACCTTGCCGGCAGCCAATAACTCCGCTGCCTGCTCGGTGACGGCGTCGTATCCTAGATGATGATGCGGAGCCTCTTCCGAGCGAAGCAGGTCTAAGATCTCTTCTGAACCAAACTGTGGGCCCAGCCGGCTTCCCTGCATCGAATCGCCCTCGCCGACGTGCCGTTCGTTTCCGAGCACATGGTGCCAGACGTGCAGGGCCGCACCGAGCGCGCCGCCCGCATCGCCGGCTGCGGGTTGAATCCAGAAGTCATCGAAGGTGCCTTCACGCAGGAGTTTGCCGTTCGCGACGCAGTTGAGCGCTACACCGCCGGCCATCACCAGCTTCGTCTCGCCCGTCTCCTGCCGGACGTGCCGTGCCATCGTTAGCACGATCTGCTCCACCACGTCCTGCACGCTACGCGCCAAATCCATGTGGCGCTGGGTAAGCTCCCCCTCCGGTTTGCGCGGGGGCCCGCCAAAGAGCTCGTCGAACCGGCCGTTCGTCATTGTTAGGCCTGGGCCGTAATTGAAGTACCGCATGTCCATACGGAAGCTTCCATCAGGCTTGAGATCCACGAGTCGGTCGAAGATCAAATCGACGTACCGAGGTTCTCCGTATGGTGCGAGGCCCATCACCTTGTATTCGCCCGAGTTGACACGAAAGCCCGTGTAGTAGGTGAAGGCCGAATACAGCAGTCCGATACTGTGCGGAAACTGGAGTTCGCTCTTCAGTTCGAACGTGTGCCCCGCACCAACGCCCCATGCCGAGGTAGCCCATTCTCCCACGCCGTCGAGCGTCAGAATGGCCGCCCGGTCGAACGGTGACGGAAAGAACGCAGAGGCCGCATGCGACTGGTGGTGCTCCGGAAAGTACAGCGGCCCCTCGTACTCACCGAGCCGGCGTCGAATGTCTTCGCCCGTCCAGAGCTTTTCCTTGATCCAGAGCGGCATGGACTTCAAAAAGGACCGTAAGCCACGCGGGGCAAACGCAACGTAGGTCTCCAGTAACCGCTCGAATTTGAGCCACGGCTTGTCGTAAAAGGCAACGCCCGTCAGGTCATCCGGCGTGATGCCGGCTTCGCGCAAACAGTAAGCCACCGCATGCTCAGGAAACCGGTGATCATGCTTCACCCGCGTAAACCGCTCCTCCTGCGCCGCCGCCACGATCTCGCCCTCCCGCACCAGTGCGGCAGCAGAATCGTGGTAGTATGCGGACAGGCCGAGGATCATGGTTGGGTGGTTGGGTGGTTGGGTGGTTGGGTGGTTGGGTGGTTGGGTGGTTGGGTGGTTGGGTGGTTGACGGCAGGCTAGCGCATCTGGCATCCCGGCGCAACCCCGTAGCGTCGTGATCCATCACGAGGGGGTCTAGATATCGCACCGTTGAATCACACCCGGCGTCGGATCAATGACCCGACGCTGCAGGAGCGTTTGGATCAGGTGCAGGGTTGTGACATCCCGGTCGCCATGATGGATCACGGTGTCACGGGTTCGGGACCATTGATGCCACGCGCGACCGCCCACCCACAACGAGCAATGCGGGCGTCCGGCCCAACTAAAACGCCAGTAGCCGTTCGATGCCGGCGTCCAGTTTGCCCTTGGCCGAGTAAATCGGGCCTTCGAGCGAGGTTGAGAATGGGACAGGCAGGTCTTCGGAGCCGATGCGGATCACCGGGGCGTCGAGTGCGCCGAACCAGTCCTCCGCGATCGTGGCGGCAAGTTCAGCTCCGAAGCCGGCCGTGCGAGCGGCTTCGTGGAGTACCAATACGCGG
>JBCDHV010000082.1:0-10922 GCA_038749615.1 Bacteroidota bacterium | reverse complement strand
GCAGCCGCCGCGTAGGCCACGTCCGGCTCCGAGAGCGCGTAGGCAACGTCAGTCATGCGGCCCCCGATGTTCTCCGGGCCGAGGAACGTCCATTGCAGATTTTGCTTGCCGGGCGTCCGCAGAACCGCTTGCTCCAGTTCGTCAGCAAAGCTCGCGCGGTCCCAGGTACCATACGGAAACGTGCGCTGCTCCATGATCCACTGTGCCGGCCGTTGGTCTGGGCCGGGTTCGTCGCCTTGTGTGGATGGCGGCTCAGGTGGTGAACAGGCCGCCCCTACGCAGCTTAGCAGGAGTACAACGGCGCATCGGTTCGCGCTCCTCATCCAGGTCATCACTACTCAGTCGTGTCCAACTCAATCGAATTCAGAATCCCTTCTTCTGTTATCCAAGCCGAAATCAGAGCGGCC
This sequence comes from Bacteroidota bacterium, assembly GCA_038749615.1. Lineage (GTDB taxonomy): Bacteria > Bacteroidota > Rhodothermia > Rhodothermales > DATKEJ01 > JBCDHV01. Next base: position 10,515 of record JBCDHV010000082.1, on the reverse strand, counting down.
GGCGTCACATCGAACGCCGGATTGTACACGCCGACTCCTTCGGGGGCCGTCAGGAGGCCGTATCGGCGGCGGACTTCGTCGGGGTGGCGTTGCTCGATCTCGATGTCGGCACCCGACGCCGTTTCATAATCGATCGTGGACCGAGGCGCGGCAATGTAAAAAGGAATCCCGTGTGCTCGGGCTAGGACGGCCAGCCCGTACGTGCCAATTTTGTTTGCGGTGTCGCCGTTTGCCGCAATCCGATCCGCGCCCACGATGACGGCATCGACCAACCCCTGCCCCATGACGTGTGCGGCCATGTTGTCTGTGATGACCGTGCACGAAACCCCGGCCTTCTGTAACTCCCAGGCAGTGATACGACTACCTTGCAATAACGGCCGCGTCTCGTCTACCCAGACGTGTAGATCAACACCAGCCTCCTTGCTCTGAAGCAGTGGCGCCAGCGCTGTCCCAAAACCGCTCGTGGCGACCCCGCCGGCATGGCAATGGGTCAGCACGTTCATCCCGGACGCGAACATCCGCAGAGCGTGCTCGCCGATCTGGCGGCCGGCTTCCAGGTCTTCATGCTCGATGAGGCGAGCCTCGGCCAAGAGCCGCTTCGCTCCCTGACCGGCAAACGGCCGCATCCGGTCGAGCGCCCAGAACAGATTGACGGCCGTCGGGCGCGTGCCGGCCAGCTCGTCAATCGCCTCGTGAATATCGGCCCCTTCCAAGGCGGCTAGCACGACGCCGTACGCGGCAGCCACACCGATGGCCGGCGCTCCTCGGACGCTCAACGTTCGGATCGCCTCGGCCATGTCACCAGCCGTGCGGATATCGAGCCAGACCTCTTCCCCGGGCAGCCGGGTCTGGTCCAGCAGGAGTACGTGATCGGTGCGCCAGTGCAGGGGTGGGATGCGCATGGACGTTCCAGACTCAGCGAGTTTTGACGACTTGGCGGGCCGTTGCGAACCGTTCGCCCTGTACGCGGAACAGGTAGACGCCGGGAGATAGGCCTGTGCCATCCACTTCGAAAATGTACTGCTCGCCGGCATTCAGGAAGCCTTGGAAGAGCGTGCGTACACGCCGGCCCAACAGGTCGTAAAAGTCGACGCGGACGCTTTGGTCGTCAGAGACCGTCAAGCCGAAGCTGGACTCGAACTGGAAGGGATTCGGAAACGGAGGCCGCAAGGCAAACTGCCCGCTGAAGGCCACAGTCACATCGATCTCGGGGCTGAACGAGACCGAGCCATCGCTGGCGGTCGCTTTGATTCGGTAGGTATGCGCGCCGGCCGTGATCCGCCCGAGGTCGAACTGGTAGGCAAGCGCCTGATCCGACGACCCGGCCCCTGCCACCGTCCCAATCACGCCAAACGACCCGTTCGTCCGTTCCTCGATGTCGAACCGCTCGTTCTCGACCTCACGTGCCGTTTGCCAACTCAGCACGGCCAGTCCCCCTTCAATGTCCACCCGCGCATCGGCAAACGTGGCCGGCGCGGATTCGAGGAACAGCTCGAACCGCCAGGAGCCGGGTCCAACTTCGTAAACGAAGTAACCGTCCGTGTCAGGTTGAACCGAGAGGCCCGTGATCGCTCCGGTCTGGTTATCGCCCTCAAACAGCGTCACCCCGTTGACATCGAGTTGCCGGCGCTTACGGGTGAGCCTCGGCACGTGTACGAGCGCCCGCGAGGCTGCCGGCACCTCAACGACGTGCGTCACCTGCGGCGTTCCGTTCTCGTCGGCCGCCACGGAGTCGTCGATACGCACATCAGAGGCGATCCGCCCGCGCACGCTCTGCAACGAAGCGCTCGCGAACGTGAGATCGCCCAGCATCGGGCGCACTTGGAACGTCTCGAAGGCCGGACCGGTCACCTCGATGCCGGCGACGTACTGCGGGAGCAACCGTGCCGGCCCGGAGCCGAAGGCGTGGTTGAGCGTCATTTTGTCGCGCTCCCAGAACTCCCACAGCGTCGATAAATCCTCGGCCTCGACCATCTCCTTGTAGCGAATTCGCATCCGATCCATGGCGCCCTCGGCCTCGCCGAGTTGGAAAAGCGCTTCGGAGACGTAGGTCTCTAGGTAGGTGCCGGCATTCCTGACCGAGAAGAGCACGTCGCGGACCTTCTCCTCACGCTGTTCCGGCACGAAGCCGGCGAGTACGGCCAGTCCATTCCCGCGGTCATCGGTGCCGGACTGGCGCGAATCACGGTACGCCTCGCCGTCCCAATACACGGGATTGAAATTCTCGGCGATGGAATCGAGTTGCTGCTGGTAGCCTGGAATGTGTGACTCGTTGCCGGTGAGCCGGGCCATTTCGATAGCAGCCTGAAGGGCGAGCGCAAACCAGGTGTTGTCGAGCAGTGGCTCGTGAATGCCGGTGCTCCAGTCGTAGAACGGGTTCTCCCCCTCGCGCTGCACGACAAGCCCATCGCCCCCGATACGCCAGATGCCGAGGTATTCGCGTACGTGCGGATAGGCTCCTTCGATCACGCTCAAATCGCCCGTGTGCTGGTAGTAGCTGAGCAACCCGTACGGCCCGATGCCGGCCAGCACCAGCATGGGCAGTTCGTTGTTGTACGTGGCGGCACTCGGGACCGGCGTGTAAAACGTGTTGTCGGCGCGCTGCCAGTTGATGAAGTCGAGCAACATCTTGCGGGCCAGCCGGTGCGCCTCGGCATCGAAGGCATAGAACGCGGCCCCCATCGTCACGACGCCGTCCCCGATGGCCGGCGAACGCTCCCGATCCGGGCCGTCCATGAAGGCGTCGCGCATCGTCACATACGCCGTGCGCCGGCTCTTCTCGTACAGCCGGTTCAGAAACGGATCGCTGCTCTCGAAGGTGCCGGTGAACTCGGTGTCGTAGCCGGTCTGCCGGTAGCCGAGCTCCAGAATCCGTACGCCGGCCGGCATCCGGTACTCCACAACCTCCCCGCTCAGCCATGCCGGCATTTCCCATTCCTGTTCGCCGGCCTTCGTGATGTACTCAGCCCGGATCGTCGGGATTTTTTCGGTGCCGGTGATGTTGTTGACCTCGTAGTGATCCGTCCGTACGTCAATGGTGAGCCCAGCCGGCGCGTCGACACGTAGGTAGGGATGCGCGTGCAGGTTGTGGGGAAGCTGGCCAACGATCACGGAGCCGTCGCTCACGGCCGGCAAGCTCGCATCGTTCTCGTACCGGAAGCGGCCGTAGTCTTTCCACTGCGGGATGATGCGCTTGTACAGCCGGTTCCACGGCGCAGCAGGAGGCTGTCCACGCGTGATGGCGAGGGGCCATCCACGGTCTTCGTAGGACGTCTGGATCCAATCCGGATTGAACGCGCCGGCATCGAAGCGAATGTTGTGTTCGGCGAGGCGGAAGTTGGGAACGGGCGCGTCAGTGTTGGTGAACGCAAAGTTGCGGATGGTCCGCCACGAGCCGTCTGAGATGACGCGCCGGCCGTCGATGTCCGCTTCGAAGAGCAGCCCGCCGGCTCCGCTGTTCCGGTGGCCGTAGCCGCCTCGGCCCCAGAACCAGACCATGACCGCGACGGTGTTTCGGCCGGCCGTGAAATACGGTGCGAGGTCGACCTCGTCGTAAAACGTGTCGTTGGCCGTCGGGCCGCGCTTCAGCCCGCCTTCGCGCACGACGAGTTTGCCGTTGATGTAGAGCCAGTACTTGGAATCCGCGGCAATTCGCGTGAGTGCAGAAGACGGATCAGCCGGCAAATCGACCGTCTTCCTGAACATCACCCACTGATTTTGGGCGTCAGAATCGGACCAGATCCACTGCGACGCCCATTGCGACGGCTCAGCGCGGCCCACAACCGGAGTCTGGACGGCCTGCCCCCAAACGGGCCCTAGTGGTGCAGCAGCGAGTACCAGCAGGCATAGAGCGTGCCGGCACGTTCTCAACGAAAACGACATACGAAATCGAACTAGTGATGCCTCCGAGTTCAACTAGGCGTTTTGGCGCATCGTCACGCGCCAACGCCCCGGCTGAAGCTAGCGGACAAATGACAGTTCCAGCTCGCGCGTCTGCCCGACATTGTCGGTTACCACAACGCGGAGTTGGTGACGGCCGGCGGTGAGATCCGGCTCGATGGTGTGTTCCAATAAGCGGCGCTTGCGGTCGTAGTCAAACAGCACCCACTCGCCGTCGATGTAGCCGGCGTACGAGTCGATCCCGCTCAGATCATCGTCGATCCGCACCCGAATCGAGCCCGAGACGCGGCCTCCGTTCTTCAGGTTCAGCGCGCGGACGCTGGGCGGCTCAGTGTCCGCGGCGACGTAGAACGTCCCGAGCGTGCGCGTGCGCGTCTCGACGACGCCGTCTTTGAACGTGCCGCCAACTGAGGAGATGTTGCCCTTCTCGTTCTGCTTCACGATGACCAGATGGTCGCGCAATGCTTCGGGAGCATCCGTCGCGATCGAGAGCGTGTAGGGCTTGTGGACAGGCGTCTCGTCGTTGTGCAATTCATGGCGCGCCGAGTACCCGCCCGCCGCGCGGCCACGAACTCGGTAGGTCAATTCCGTCCGCTCGTAAAACGTGCGCTCCGGAAACCAGGCCGAGAAGCCCTCTTTCTGAAAGACGTAGGGCCGGTCGAACCGGATGTCAGCCGCAGCAGCGCTCGCGCTTGCTTGCCGCGGAGCCGGCTCGACACCACGAACCGTGAAGTTCAGCGTCGACTCGTTCCCATCCGCGTCTCGCACCGCGTACTTCATCCGATGCGACGTGCCGGCCTCGACTTCGAGGACCCCGTTGTACGCATCCTCGTGCGCAGTCATGTTCGAGTACATCGGCAGGCGATTGCCCGGCAGGAGGAAGCTGCGCTGGACCCACCGGCGGTTGCGCTGGCGCTCGGCATAATCAACGTGGGCGTTCAGATAGCGCGTTTGCGGAAAGCCAAACGTCTCGGCCGTGTACGTGTAGATCGGCGTGCCGTTGGCGCTCAGAGAGATCACGTACGCCCCCAGACGAGACCGTGAGCCCTCATGAAAATCCTTCTGCTCGATTCCGAAGCCGATGGCCCCATGCGCCTGGATACTCTTGACACCGCTCAGCGTGTGCCGGGCACCATTCGAGCGGACACTGAGGGTCGCCGGCGAGTCGAGCGTAGCGCGAACGCTCCGGCCGTTCGAGAGGCGCACCGTCGCGTGGCTCACCTCGTCGAGGGCGTAGACCTTGACCCGGTAGAGCGTGGGAGAGATCGTATCCGTCACAGGCAGACCGAAGAGCAGCGGGTTGATCGGCCACTCGCTCTCCGTGTCTCGGATCTCGAAGTGCAGGTGCGGGCCACCGGAGCTGCCCGAGTTGCCCGAGTAAGCGATCACCTCGCCCTTCGTGACGCGGAAGCGCGCCGGCCCTGGGAAGGCCTCGACGGCGAACGACTCCTTGCGGTACTGCAGCTCTTTGACGTAAGCGTTGATCTCGTCGTTGAACGTGCTGAGGTGCGCGTAGACGGTGGTGTAGCCGTTCGGATGCGTGACGTACAGCGCCTTACCGAATCCGCCGGGCGAGACCTTGATGCGCGAGATGTATCCTTCGGCCGCCGCGTACATGCGGTAGCCGGGCCGAGCGTTCGTCTTGATGTCGAGGCCGGAGTGGAAATGATTGGACCGCATCTCGGCGAAGCTCCCAGACAGCCGAATCGGGATGCCAATGGGCGAGCGGAAATAGTCCTGCGGATAACCTTCTTCCGGCGGTGTGTAGGTCGTCGACTTCACGTGGATGACCTCTGCCCCACCCTTGCCGGCTTCTAGCTCCGCCTGCGAAGCTAAATGCAGGTGTGGGCCGTCGTGGTCATGGCCGCAATCCGCCGCCACCAGCACGGTGTAGCCAGCCTCAACCGAGGGCGAAACGTCCGCCACATGCGGACTCGAGACCATCAGAGAGGCACAGAGCAGTACGGCGGTCGGTGCGAAAACACGCATCGGAGGCGGACAGCGTTGGGTACGTGGAGGAGAATCGTAGCGCGAGGAAACTACGAACGCCAGCACTTGAGATCCCGGTGTGTCCAGCGAAGATCCACTTCAAAAACCTGTGCCCAGGCCACAAACCTCAGCAGCCAGCCTATCCGCGGCGGATCGTGATCCGCTTTTCCTTGGGCAGCGCTGGCCGAGGCTCTGGATTGTTCATGAACGCCGAGAGAATCACGTAGACGATGATGGGCGTCGGGAACGAGAAGAGGGTGGCGATCACAAAGGCGATCCGCACGAGCGTCGGGTCGACGCCAAAGTACTCGGCCAACCCACCGGCGACGCCGGCCATCTTTTTGTCGCGCGTTTTCGTCATCTTCCGAGGCCGGCGGGCCCGCGCGCGGATCTTATCGGCTGAGGCTTCGCTCCGGGCGGCCCGGACGCGGTCGTCAGCCGTACGAGCACGGGAACGCGCCTTCGCGGCTTTCCTGCGGAGCCGTTTCTCCAGCTTCTTGGCCTTTCTGCTCTTTCCGGGCTTCCAATTCAGGACGCCGAAACCGAGCAGAATGATCAGGATGCCGGCCAGCCACGGCAGAATGGCGACTAGCCCTTCGAGTTGGAACGGAAAGACGAGCCCAATCTCTTGCAGCAAATAGCCGCCACCTACGGCAATGATGGAGAGGCCGGCAATCGTCGGCAGATTCCAGAAGCCCGGCTCTTTTTGCTCGTCTTCCTGGAGTTCCATGAACAACTCGACATCCTCGTCCGTGATGTCTTCGAGGCTCGCATTCTGGAACGAGAAATCGTCTTCGAATGCATCGTCGATGCGTTCGTCCTGGGCTGCTCTACGTCTGGATCGTGTACTCATCATAGGTGGTGATTAGGAGGCACGTTCTACTACGGTTGCAACTCCGAGTTGGTTACATCCGCGCCCCCTGCCGGCAGTTGTGGTGAAGATAGGAAAACAAGACACGCCCCGCTTGCTGCTTCGGCGAGGAGTCCGGGTGGTGTCTGGTTCGCCTTGCTGGCACTCATCACGTCCAGATTCAAGTGCTGCGCTCCGTCACAACGCTCGAAACGGGAACGTCGTACGCGTCGAACGGCAGTTCGTCCAGTAGAAACTGCGAAAAACACACGCCGATGGTCGGGACGTTCAGATCGGCCAAGAAGCGATCATAAAAGCCCTTGCCATAGCCCAGACGGTAGCCCCGTTTGTCAAAGGCCAATCCAGGTACGATCACACAGTCGAGTTCAGATGGAAGCACGAGTGCCCCAGTAAGTGGTTCAGAAACGCCCCATCGGTTCGTGACCAGGTGTGCTCTCCCTTTGAACTCGCGATGTTCTAACCGGCCGTTCGGTTGCATGACGGGTAAAACGATGCGAGTGCCGGCTCTCCATTGGTGTTCGACGAAAGGTGCGAGGTCAACCTCTCCCCGATCCTCCATGGGCCAAAAGCAGTGGATCGTTTGGGCGCTTTGGATGGCCGGCAGTCCGGCGATGTGCGTCGAGATCGCTGCGCTCCACTCTCGCCGGTGTGCCGGTTGCACGGCAGCGCGCTGCGCGAGGAGCGATTTGCGAAGGGCTGCTTTTCGATGGCCGGTATTCATAGCCAACTCATACCGAAGAGCGCCCGAGCGGCTCCCGGTGGAGACTCTCCCCCTATATTCAGCCGCCTCACCTGCCCATCAACCATCATCCGCATGAGCGAGAACCGTCTCGACACCTACGAAGCCTACCGCACACGCATGAACCGCCGTGTGCTGGTGGAAAAAAATCACCTCGGCATCAAGCGGTTTTTCAATCTGGATTCAGCCGCCTACCGGGATGGTGCGCTCAATGGCCGAACGAAGGAACTACTAGGCCTCGTCGCCTCCATGGTATTGCGTTGCAACGACTGCATCGACTATCACTTGATCCAGTGCGTCGATGCCGGCTTTACGGACGACGAGCTGGATGACGCGATGAACGTAGCGCTGATCGTTGGAGGCTCCATCGTCATCCCTCACCTCCGGCACGCTGTCGAGACAGTCGATTTGTTACGGGCACGCAGCACGGAGTGAGCCATGTGGTCGAACGTTTTACTGGTAGCCCTAGGGGGAGGCTTGGGAGCTACGCTTCGCTACGGCCTAGGCCTTGCGGCTGAGAAGTTGGTTCCAACCGCGTGGATACCACTGGGGACACTTACCGCCAACGTACTGGGCTGTCTTGCGATCGGATACGTCCTCGGACGCTGGGAAGATGGGCTTACCGATCGTAGCCGGTTGTTCGTCGTCACAGGGCTGTTGGGTGGCCTCACCACCTTCTCCAGCTTTGCCGGCGAGTCGTTCAACCTGGGCGTGACCAGCGGTGCCGGCCGGCTTCTTGCCAACGTCAGCCTCCACCTCACCCTTGGGCTTGCTGGTGTCTGGGTCGGTTTTTTCGTTGCACGCCGATCGTAAACCATGCGCGTACTTTTTGTCAGCCACAACGCTCTCCCGGAAGCCAATGCGCCAGCGAGTAGGCTAGGTGCACATGCGGAGGAATGGGTAAAGCACGGAGAGGTGGAAATCTTGACGGCTCCTCCAAATTTCCCGGAGGGTCGTGTGTACGAGGGATACTCGAACACCTTCACCCAAGAGCAGCATGGCCGCCTCACGATGACCCGAGTGCCCATCTTCGTTGCTGCCAACAGTGGGGTTCTGAGGCGGTTTTTGAGCTTCATCTCCTTCATGGTCTCTGCGGTCTGGTATGCGAGGCGCCTCACTCCGCCCGACATCGTGGTAGCTTCTTCGCCTCAGTTTTTCACAGCTCTGGCCGGCTACAGAATCGCCAAGCGTTTTGGGGTACCCTTTGTCTTAGAAGTTAGAGACCTGTGGCCAGAGTCGATTGTTGTAGTCGGTGCGATGAAACGCAACGCTGTAATCCGATTCTTTGAGCGTGTAGAGCGTTTCCTCTACCGAAATGCCGACCACATCGTCTCTGTCACGCGAGGCATCGAAACACATGTCCTTCAACGTGGTGGCGTGCTAGACAGGGCCACGCTTATTACCAACGGGGTCAACCCCCAGCTCGTGAATCCAGAAGTCGAATCAGCTGAAATCCAGCAAGTCCGCGAACGTACGGGGCTTACGGACCCAGCAAAATTCATTGTGGGATACGTCGGGACAATCGGAATGGCGCATCGGGTTGATATCGTGTACGAGGCTGCCAGGTTGTGTCCCCACCCTGACATACATTTTGTTGTTGTGGGTGCCGGCGCCGGCCGTGAACAGCTTGAAGCTCTTGTGCAAGCTCAACCCCTTGACAATTTCACACTTGCCGGCAAACTCCCACGGCACGACATCCCAGCGCTCCTTACCCTGATTGATGTCAGTATTGTGCACCTGATGGACACCCCTCTGTTCCGCGGAGCCATACCGTCCAAGATGTTTGAAGCCATGGGTACGGGCACTCCATTAGTTGTGGGCCTGCGCGGTGAGTCAGAAGCGATTGTCGAAGCCTCGGCTGCTGGGCTTCTATTTCAACCTGAGTCAGAAATGGAGCTTCTGGAGCAAGTTGTGCGCCTACACTCAGATCCGGATCTGTATGCTCAGTTGGCTCGGAATGGGCCGCCTTTTGTCGCAGAACACTTTGACCGGACCACGCTAGCCCACGAGTACTGGGACTTGCTAGCCAATGTCGTCAGCCTCGGCGAGCCCAGCAGCAGATACTGATCTGAAGCATGAAGCAGCGTGAAAATCCGCATGTTTCGAATACACGCATTGGAAATGTCTGGCGAATGGATGCATCTTCCGGCAGAACACCACATCCTCCCGATCGCGAGATCTTCAGCTGTTGAGGCGACAGCCTGACCCAACGTTCGTCGCGTTTTTCTCCGTTCTGCCTTGACATTCGCCACAAACTCGGGCTCAGATGCTCTATGTCTTACTAGCCACGGGCTTCCTGTTAAGCCTATTCGCTAGCTTACGCCTCACACCCGCTGTGTTGAGGCACGCTGCGTTGCGTGACTGGGTCGACACGCCGGATGGACACCGGAAAATCCACCACTCTCCGACTCCCATCATCGGTGGCGTGGCCATCGTCGCAGCCTTTCTGCTTGGCCTTGTTTGTCTGTCAGTGTTCAAGCTGCTCTTTCCGGAAGCTCTCGAAGACGTCAGCCTACCGAGTTGGGCTACCATTCTATGCGGCGTCGGCATTGCCGGAATGGGATTCTACGATGACATTAAGGGGCTGTCTTTCAAAACGAAGTTCCTGTTCCAGATCGCCATCAGTACGCTCTTTGTGGCTACAACTGGGCTCCTGTCTGAGATTTCGCTCCCCTTGGGCTTTGGCATCGTGTCGATACCAGAGTGGATTGTGCTTCCCGTTGCTCTTCTCTGGTTAGTGTTTGTCATCAACGCCTTCAATTTGCTCGATGGCATGGATGGCCTTGCCTCTGGCGTTGCCTTGATCGCGCTGGCCAGTCTGAGCGCGTGCTACCTCGCGATGGGAGTTCTCACAGACCTCCCTGTGGTGGTAACTTTGGCAGGGGCTGTGATTGGTTTCTTGCGGTACAATTTCAACCCGGCCAAAGTGTTCATGGGAGACACGGGGAGCATGTTTCTAGGCTTCATGCTGGGAAGCTATGCGCTCACAGGCGCTACCAGGGCTCCCTCCCTGCTG
>JBCDHV010000081.1:0-11067 GCA_038749615.1 Bacteroidota bacterium | reverse complement strand
GGCGACACGCGGCCCATCCGCACGACGCCGGGGTACACGTTGAGCAACCAACGCGCCGGGTGCGCCTCGCTGTACACGAGGCTGGCGAGCAAAGACCCTTTGTGGTCTACGAACGCGCCCGTGGTGAACGCCAACTCGGCCGTCTTTCGGTTGACCTCAGCGTCTACGGTGACCAACCGCTTCGAGTGCAAGCCGGCTCCCAGGGACCACGACCATCCGCCGCGCGTGCCGTGGGACACGCCCCACATCGTGTTCATCCCGAAGTAATAGAACAAGCGCCAGCGCCGCCAGATAGGCACCTTCATCGCATACGATTGCCCGTGATTCTGCAGCGCGACTGGGCCAAACGTCAGCGCCGCTTGGCCCATCCAGCTTCGCAGATGAAGCGTCTGCCCGAAGAAGTGCCGCACCCGCTCGCTGCTGTAGAGCAGCATGCCGGCCGGGTCGAACACAAACAGATCGGCGACGGCGTCTGCGTTGGGGCCAACGAAGCCTCGGTTCTCGACCGTCTCGTTGAGCAAGTGGACGGTCGTGACTGTCAGCCCGGCCCACAAGCCGGCTCGTGGTGCGCCTTGCGCGGCATACCACTCCCGCAGCGTCGCGAACGTCGCGCCTCCCCCGATCATGTGCAGTTGGTAGTTCGGCACCCACTGCCCGCCTCCGCCGGCCCGGGTACTCAGCGGCAGCAACTCACTCGTGAGAAACCGCCGGGCACCGTAGCCACGGATCGTCTCGACCGGGTTCGAGATGGAGCGCCACACGTTGGCGGCTCCGGTTCGGTACGGGTAGTCGCCCAGGTTTCGGGACCAGCCATCGAGTTGGAGGATGCCGTAGCCCTCGTTGAAGAGCACGCTCACGGGATTGAACTGAGCCTCTGACCCATACCCGTGTCCCTCGTAGAAGTACGCGGTCTGCCCCATCGTGGCCGTTGGCCACACGAGCCCCCACGTGGCGTACACCAAAATGCAGAGCGTAAAAGCGCGCATGACAGCGAGTGAATGGAGGCGTTTTGAGTGGTGGCGGACCAGAAGGTCGTAAAAAAAGCCTCCGCACGTGAACCCGTACGGAGGCTTTTGACCTGAATGGATCGGAACGGCTAGGCGATCAGCGGGGCGATCACCAAAGCAACGACCGCGATCAGCTTGATGAGGATGTTCAAGCTCGGGCCGGAGGTGTCCTTGAGCGGGTCACCGACGGTGTCCCCCACAACGGCGGCCTTGTGCGGCTCGGTGCCCTTGTAGTACATCTCACCGTCGATCTCGACGCCCGACTCGAAGAGCTTCTTCGCGTTGTCCCATGCGCCGCCAGCATTCGACTGGAAGATGGCGAACAGCACACCGGAAACCGTCACGCCGGCGAGCAAGCCGCCGAGCATGTTCTTGTCGATGAAGCCGACCACGACGGGCACGATCACAGCCAGAAGACCCGGCAGGACCATCTCACGGATGGCGGCACGCGTCGAGATGTCGACACAGCGGGCGGCGTCCGGGCGGGCCGTGCCCTCGCGGAGACCAGGGATTTCGGCAAACTGCCGGCCGACTTCCTTGATCATGTCGCCGGCGGCACGTCCAACCGCTCCCATGGCCATGGCGCTGAAGACGTACGGCAACATCGCACCGATCAGCAGACCGGCCAGGATCTTCGGCTGGGCCACGTCGATGTTGTCGACGCCGGCTTGCTGCATGAACGCAGCGAAGAGCGCCAAGGCGGTCAGAGCAGCGGAGCCAATCGCGAAGCCTTTCCCGATGGCAGCCGTCGTGTTGCCCACGGCGTCGAGCTTGTCGGTACGCTCGCGGACTTCCGGCGGCAGTTCAGCCATCTCAGCGATCCCACCGGCGTTGTCCGAAATCGGGCCGTAGGCGTCAACGGCGAGCTGGATGCCCGTCACGCTGAGCATCCCGAGGGCCGCGATGGCGATGCCGTAGAGGCCGGCGAAGTAGTGCGCCCCGACGATGGCACCGGCGATAATGAGCGCCGGGATACCCGTCGAGTACATCCCGACGCCAAGGCCGGCGATGATGTTCGTGGCCGCACCGGTGAGGCTCTGCTGCGAGATGCCGGCTACTGGCTTGTTCTCCGTCGACGTGAAGTACTCCGTCACCAAGCCAATGGCGAGGCCCGAAGCCAGACCGATGGCGACGGCCCAGAACACGCCGATCGAGGTGTACGTGAACTCGCCCACAATCGGCGTCACAGCCGTCCAGGTCTCAGGCAGCAGCGCGGTGATGATGACGTACGACAGCCCGAACATGATGCCGGCAGCACCAAACTCGCCGATGTTGAGCGCGCGCTGCGGGTTGCCACCTTCCTTCGTCTTGACGAAGAACGAAGCGACCACCGAAACGATCACGCCAACAGCGGCAATGATCAGCGGAAGCAGCACGGCGTTCAGCGACATGCCGCCGTCGAGCGCACCAATCGCGCCAACGAAAGCCGAGCCGAGCACCATCGCACCGATAATCGAACCGACGTAGCTCTCGAAGAGGTCAGCGCCCATGCCGGCAACGTCACCGACGTTATCGCCCACGTTGTCGGCGATGGTGGCTGGGTTGCGTGGGTCATCTTCGGGGATGCCTTCGTAGACCTTACCGGCCAGGTCGGCCCCGACGTCGGCTGCCTTCGTGTAGATCCCACCACCGACGCGTGCAAAGAGCGCAATCGACGAGGCACCCAGCGAGAAGCCGGTCAAGACGTTCAGCGTCTTCGTCAGTTCGAGGGGTTGCAGCACGCCATCGGTGCCGTCGAACATGCCGACGTAGACCAGATACAGCACGCCGAGCCCGAGTAGACCGAGGCCCACCACGCTGAGGCCCATCACGAGCCCTCCGGAGAAGGCCACGTTGAGCGCCGAGGCAAGGCCGTCACGTGCAGCGTTCGTCGTGCGAACGTTTGCTTTCGTGGCCACGCTCATGCCGATGAAGCCGGCGAGACCGGAACAGAGGGCACCGACCACGAACGAAACAGAAATGAGCCAGGAGCTGTTCGCCTGTGTCGAGTTGGCAAAGCCGAGTAGGCCGGCCACGACAAGCACGAAGACGATGAGCACGCTGTACTCACGCTTCAAGAAAGCTTTGGCACCTGTGGCGATGTCGCCGGCGATTTCCGCCATGCGTTCCGTGCCGACGGGCTGTTTGTTTACCCACTGAGCTCGGGCAAACGCGTACCCGAGGCCGACGACGCCGGCCAGTGGGACGAGATAGGTTAAGAGTTGGGCGTCCATAATAGACGGTTTGGTTGGTGGTTTAGAGGCTTGGCCGCCATACCGACGCTTCCACGCTCTTGTGTTGGTTTGTCGTGTGTGCTTTGCTGTGATGCCCGTGTGGTGGGCACACAGATCCTCACGAAGCCTGTTCGCTGTCGTCTTTCTCCTCTGCCAGGGGCGAGGCCTTCCGGTTGAACCGGTTCATGGCCGCTGAGACGCCGTGGGAAGCGAACGTGAGGGCTGCCTGCGACGCGGTGGTTATCGTCTCGGCAATGATGTCCTGCTCATCGGCGTCAAACGGAGCCAGGACGTAGCGGACTTGCTGTCCACGTCCGAAGCTATTCCCAACACCAATTCGCATTCGGGGAAAATTATTGGAATTGAGGACCTCCGCGATGTCTCGCATGCCATTGTGGCCGGCATCGCTCCCACTGGGCCGAATCCGAATCGCCCCCGTCGGCAGGTGGATGTCATCGACGATTACGAGGATATCGCTGGCCGTCAGCCCGAGCCGGCGTATCGCTGGCGCTACGGCTTGGCCGCTCAGGTTCATGAACGTAAGCGGCTTCAACAGGCCAAAGCGTACGCCTCGGTACCGGCCTTCGCCGAACGCGTGTGCACCTTGTGGGGGCCGGGCCGACAGCCGTGCAAAAAACGACTGCCGGACCGTCGACTCCCACTCGATCCCGCGGGCTTCGGCCACAGCATCGGCGACTTCGAATCCGATGTTGTGCCGTGTGCCGGCATACTTTGGCCCAGGATTTCCAAGGCCTACGATGAGTCTGCGAACGCTGCTCATGACATCGTGCATTCAGTGTTCAAAGTGCCAGGCCCCTGAACACCCAACACTCACTCTTCAGCGTCGTCTCCGTCGCCGGCGTCTTCTGCGTCTTCCTCACCTTCTGCGGCCGTCCCTTTCGGAGGCAGCGCCATGTAGAGCGCTTGATCGCCAGCGTTGAGGAAGCGAAGCGTGTCAGACTCCAGGTCGCGGACGCGCATCGTTTGGTTGAAGTCGAGGTGCGAGACATCTACTTCCACTTGGCTCGGGATGTCCTTTGCCAAGCCTTCGAGCTTGATCTTGCCCTCAACTTGCCGGACCCGGCCCCCCTTGCGTTGCGCGACCGTCGTGCCGACGTACTTGAGCGGCACCGTCATGCGGACCGGCCGGTCGTCGCTGACGACGAGAAAGTCGGCGTGTACCGGGACATCGGTGACGGGGTGAAACGCGATGTCTTGCAGGATGCACTGATACGTGGTGCCATCCAGCTCGACCTCGACGAGGTGGGCTTCATTGGTGTAGATGAGCGGGCGCATGGCGAGCACGGCCACATCGAATAGGACGGGGTCCTGATCGCGGGCGTAGAGCACGGCCGGCACGCGCTCGGCGCGGCGGCTGGCTTTGGCGGCTTTCTTGCCGGCTTCGCGCGGTTGCGCGTCGAGTTTTGTGAGCTTCATGGTTCGTCTGATCTGTGCCCGACCTCGTTTCGGCAGCAGAAGCCGCCTAGTCCGCCTTCGGGCGTTTGATAGCGCGATGCGTCTCGGGTCTGCTCTACGGGATTTATTCCGCGAAGAGCGTCGAGACGGAGTCGTGGTTATGAATGCGCTGGATGGCGTCAGCGAAATAGCTGGCCACACTCAGCACGTGGATTTTCTGAGCGGTCTGTTGCAGCGGAATCGTGTTGGTCACAAGGAGCTTCGAGATCGGCGACCGCTCGATCCGGTCGTAGGCCGGCCCAGAGAGCAGCGGATGCGTACAGGCCGCCATGATCGAGAGCGCACCGTGTTCGCTCAGCGCATATGCAGCCTGAGTCAGCGTGCCGGCCGTATCGATCATGTCATCGACGAGGAGCGCGTGCTTCCCATTGACCTGGCCAATGATGTGCATTACCTCGACTTCGTTGGCGCGAGGCCGGCGCTTGTCGATCAGTGCGAGATCGCACTGCAGCCGCTCAGCGTACGCTCGTGCCCGTTTAGACGCCCCGACATCCGGCGCAACAACGACGAGGTTCGCCGTGTCTTCCATCTCCTGCACATAGTCGATGAAGAGCCGGCTTCCGTACAAGTGATCGACCGGAGCGTCTGTGAAGCCTTGGATCTGCGGCGCGTGGAGATCCATCGTCAGGATTCGGTCGGCACCGGCACGTTCCAGCAGGTTCGTGCAGAGCTTGGCCGCAATCGAGACCCGAGGCTGATCCTTCCGGTCTTGCCGGGCGTACCCGAAATACGGAACGACGGCCGTGATCCGTGCTGCACTGGCCCGCTTAGCCGCATCCACCAGGAGGAGCAGCTCCATCCAGTGATCCGCTGGGGCCGGCGTGCTTTGGACCAGAAAGAGATCCGTACCGCGTATCGACTCCTCGAAGCGCACGTAAATCTCCCCATCCGCAAAATTGCGGATCGTCACCTCGCCTAGGCGCTGCGAGAGCTCGTCAGCAATTTCACGCGCTAGCGCCGGCGTAGACCGGCCGGCAACAATCGCAATCGGAAGCGGTGAACCGGCTCTGATCGGAGCAACGTCCATGAGGATGGGTGGGGTGAGCATGCGCTGAACACAGAAAAAGAGGAGACGGTGAGCGTCCCCTCTTTCCTGTACCGTGTAGTCGTTGCCCGGGGAGGATTCGAACCCCCACATACGGGACCAAAACCCGCTGTCCTGCCATTAGACGACCGGGCAGAAACCTCGCACACACGCGAGAACGGCAATATAGCGAGCTACACGCCCGCTGTCAATCGCCGAAGATTGAGGAACGAGTTAAACTGGTTGGCTCAACCTGGCACGCTAGCTCCATCCAGCTAGTTCAGCACGGCGGTGTAGGAGCGCCGATCTTCAGCCGGCAGATCGTCTGCGCCACAAGGCTCATCGACCTTCTTTCCACAAACTGTGCATTCGCCCAACTCGTTTTTTAGGTACGGGTTGTTCGAGGAACACGTCCCCGCAAACTGACCGTCTTTAACGAGCAGAATCCGTGTGGCGATGCCGGCAAAGGCAAGCCCGAGTACGATGACGGTGAGCAGTACAGTAGCCATGCTGGGAAGGATTGGAAGTAAGTACTAGTCGGATACATGTGATACGTTCAGCCCCCTTTCGGGTTCTGCCCGGCCTCTTCCGCTCAGGGTTCTACCTCCTCGCTACCGAGCGTCCCCCGTTCTTCGTAGGCTCCTTCTTCTTCCCCGCCGAGAATAAACAGTGCGTCGAGGGCAGAGTCCTGCTCCACGAGGGCCTGGGCCAGTTCGTACCCCATCACCATGAATGCCGTGGCGTACGCGTCAGCCGTCATGCAATCTGGCGCTGTGACGCTGACCCCAAGCAAGTTGCTGGTTTCGGGAAGGCCCGTCTCTGGGTTGATCGTGTGCACGATCCGCCGGCCATCGACGACGTAGAAGTTGCGGTAGTTGCCGGAGCTTGCGAGCGCCGCATCGCCCAAATCCAAGACGCGCTGCACGGCCCGTTCGTCCGGCGATGGGCGCTCAATCCCGACGCGCCACGGCCGGCCTTCGGGATGCTGGCCCCGGGTGACGACTTCGCCTCCGATGTCGATGAAGTAGTCGGTTACTCCCCGGCTCTGGAGGTATTCCCCTACCAGATCAACCCCGTACCCCTTGGCGATGGCACTGAAATCGAGTGTGGCGCCTGCCAGCTTTTTACGCATCATTGCCGGGTCACTGCCCGACGCCGGCGTGTAGACGAAGGCATCCAACCTCGTGAGTGACAGCAGCGAGTCTACGTTGACCTCTCCCCTACGCTGCTCGAGATCCGGCCCGAATCCCCAGGCGGTAATGAGTGGCCCGAGAGCTGGATTGAAGGCACCATCGGTAGCCGCGTGGATCTCCACGGACCGCTCCCACACCCGCACGAAATGCTCATCGAGCACAAACACCTCAGCCGTATCCGCCGACGCGTTCAACTGGGAAATCAACGCCTCCGGGATGTACGTCGACAAGGACGCGTTGAGGGCAATCAGCGTCGAGTCGATGCCGGCTAGTAGCCGCACCGAGTCGCCCTGCTCCTCCGGAAATGTCACGGCATAGTACGTCCCCATCGTCTCGCCCCGGATCTGAGCCGGCGGCCCAGCGACCTGCGGCGCACAGCCAACTAAGCCTGCCAAACTAGCGACACCGATAGCCCAAAAAAGCACCGAAGAGCGCATACGTCATTCTCAATCAGAACCGGACAAAAGCCCTGCCCACCTGCCCACCCACAGCGAGCTTGCAAGCGTCCTACCCACCAAAAAAGGCCCCCCGGAGGGAGCCTTTTTCGTCACGACCCGAAGTCGTCAAACGCAATGTTGCCCTCAGGGACCCCAAGATCATCGAGCATCTTCATCACGGCATCCAGCATGAGCGGCGGCCCGCAGAGGTAGTACTCGATTTCCTCCGGCTCGGGGTGGTTCTTCAGGTACTCATCGAAAACCACCTGGTGGATAAACCCGACCGGCCCTTCCCAGTTGTCTTCCGGCAACGGCTCGGAGAGACCAATGTGGTAGGTGAAGTTTGGAAACTCCTCTTCGATCTTCCGGAAATGGTCGGTGTAGAACAGCTCCCGAAGCGAGCGCCCACCGTACCAGTAGGAAACCCGGCGGTCCGTACGCTCGGTGTGGAAGAGGTGGAAGATGTGCGACCGAAGCGGTGCCATGCCGGCACCACCACCAATGTAGACCATCTCCTTGTCCGTCTCCTTGATGTGGAACTCGCCGTACGGGCCAGAGACGACGACCTTGTCACCGGGCTTCTGGCTGAAGACATAAGAGGAGCAAATGCCCGGATTGACATCCATCCAGTCGTTCTTGGCGCGGTCCCACGGCGGGGTAGCAATCCGGATGTTGAGCATCACGATATTGCCCTCAGCTGGGTGGTTAGCCATCGAGTACGCGCGGAAGATTGGCTCGTCGTTTTTCATGACGAGCTTCCACATGTCGTACTTGTCCCAGTCCTCGTGGAAGCGCTCTTGGATGTCGAAATCTTTGAAATCGATCTTGATGCCGCCCGGGACATCGATCTGGATGTAACCACCGCTCTCGAAGTCGAGGTTCTCACCTTCGGGGAGCTTAACGACGAACTCCTTGATGAAGGTCGCAACGTTGTCGTTGCCGATGACTTCGCACTCCCACTTCTTGATGCCGAAGATCTCTTCCGGCACCTTGATGCGCATGTCGTTCTTGACCTTCACCTGGCAGGCCAGACGCCAATGCTCGCGCGCCTCTTTCCGGCTGAGGTGGTTCATCTCGGTCGGCAGCACTTCGCCGCCGCCTTCCGTGATCTGACACCGGCACATGGCGCACGTGCCACCGCCACCACAAGCAGAGGGAAGGAAGATCTTCTGATCGGAGAGCGCCGTCAGCAAATTGGCCCCCGGGCTGATCACGACTGGGTTGTCGGAATCACCGTTGATGATCAGCTTGACATCGCCGCTCGGCATCAGCTTCTCCTTGGCGAGAAGCAACATGCCCACGAGAACCAGCGTCACGGCCACGAAGGCCCCGAGGCTAGCAATCGCTACAGGTAACAGGTTGAGCAGGTCCATGATGGTTGGGTTGTTGGGCGGTTGGGCAGTCGAGCAGGGCTGGCGACTAAACAACCACGGCAGGCAAAATTAACTCGTTCTATTCTAGGCACATATGATACGGGTGAAACGCCCTGTTGCTCCGCCAAACCACAGCGAGCAACGCGAGCGTTCCGCCCAACCGTTCGCTACAGACTGATCCCGGCGAAGCTCATGAAGGCGAGCCCCATCAGGCCGGTTACGATGAACGCGATGCCGAGACCACGCAGGGCCGGCGGCACGTGCGCGTACCGGAGCTTTTCACGGATCGAGGCGATGGCGACGATAGCCAAGAAGAACCCAAAGCCGGCTCCCAGACCGAAGACGCCGGTCTCGGTAAGGCTGTACTCCCGCTCGACCATGAACAGCGATCCACCCAGGATTGCGCAGTTTACCGTGATGAGCGGCAGGAAGATACCCAGCGACGTGTAGAGTGCCGGGAAGAACCGCTCGACAATGATCTCGACCAACTGCACCGTGCTCGCAATCACCGCGATGAACACGATGAACTGCAAAAACGACAGGTCGACGTCGGCAAAGGCGCTCGAAATGAAGCCGAGCGCGCCTTCTTGAAGGATGAACTGGTTGACCAGCCAGTTGATCGGGGCGGTAATGCCCAGCACGAAGATCACGGCCAGACCGAGACCAAACGCGGTCTTGACAGTCTTCGAGACGGCCAAGAACGAGCACATCCCGAGGAAGAACGTCAGGATCATGTTCTCGATGAAGGCCGATCGAATGAAGATGTTTACGAGTTCCATAGAGGTAGGCAGTTGGGGAATGCACGCGTGGTGCTCGCCGGCTCAGTTGGGCAACGCGTGCGGAGTAGCCCCCCCCTCACGGCCCAACCGTCAGCCAAACGCTAAGAAATGTCGACCAGTTTTTCGTTCAAGCTCCGTTGGATCCAGATCAGGATACCGATGACGAACATGGCGGCGGCTGAAGTCAGCATGATGCCATTGTTTTCGTACCCCAGATCGTACAGGAAGGCGGGGATGACTGGAATCCCGAACAAGGAGCCAGCTCCGAAGAGCTCGCGGAAGAAGGCCACGACGATCAGAATTACGCCGTATCCAATACCGTTTCCGATGCCATCGAGCGCCGATGGCCAGGGCTTGTTGCCCATGGCAAAGGCTTCGAGACGGCCCATGACGATGCAGTTCGTGATGATCAGGCCGATGTAGACCGAAAGCTGCCGGCTTAGGTCGAACACGAAGGCGCGAAGGACCTGGTCCACGATGATCACCAAGCCTGCGATCACGGTCAGCTGCACGATCATCCGGATCCGCGACGGAATCGAGTTTCTGAGCAGCGAGATGAACAGGTTTGCGAAAAACATCACTGCGATCACGGAGAGCGCCATCACGAATGCTGGCCGCAACTGCGTGGTCACAGCAAGCGCTGAACACACGCCGAGCACCTGGACGGTAATCGGGTTGTTGTCGTTGAAGGGATCAGTAAGCAGCCGGCGGTTCTTCTTCGAGAAGAGCGGCTCGCTTGTCTTTACGGCCGGGGCGGCCTCGACGGTTTGCGTGGCTTCACTCATGCGGCTGTCTTTACACGGTTGAAATAGGGAAGGTAGTACTGAAGCCCAGCGGCGAACATGTCCGTCACACCGTTCGTCGTCATCGTGGCGCCGGACAATCCATCGACCGCGTGTGGCAGGCCGTCGACGTTGTTACCCTGGCCTTTCAGCACCTTGACGGGCTCATAATTGCCCGTGTCGTCGAAGATCTTCTTGCCACGGTACTGCTCCATGAAGGAAGGTTGGTTGATCTCAGCACCCAGCCCGGGGGTCTCAGCCTCATGGTCGAGCACGACGCCGTAGATCGTCTCCAGATCGCTCTCGAAGGCTACGAAGCCCGTGATCGGGCCCCAGAGACCAGCTCCACGGAGTGGGACGATGAGATATTCTTCGTCGCCGTTCTTGTACTCGTAGACGGGCAACTTACGCTCGTCGGCCGGCTTCTTACGCTCAGCGTTAAGGTCGACGGCAAACGCCTCTTCTCCCTCAGCTACGATGTCGCCACTTGTGTTGACAGCCAGAGGTCTGATCAGGCGGTCGAAGTCGTCGTTGACGGTTTCCGGGTTCACATCCGTCACGGAGCCCAGGATCTGGCTACGCTTGAGTTGCTCTTCGTTCTGGATCTGGATCGGGCGAAGACCGCTCGCGATCAGAGCCAGCGCCACGGCGACGATGGCCGTGAAGATGAAGGCGTAAGTAAATGTGTACGTATTGCTATGCTGCGACACGGGCGAGCCTCCGTTTGATGTTGGCTTGCACGACGAGGTGGTCGATCGTCGGAGCGAAGACGTTCATGAGAAG
>JBCDHV010000080.1:0-11177 GCA_038749615.1 Bacteroidota bacterium | reverse complement strand
CGTGGCGATGTCCCTGATCAAGCTCAACCTATTCCTCCTCCTGCTCGCCGTCTTCTCGTTCTACCTGTCGTTCGTCGGCTACCGGGCGATTTACCAGAAGCGGCCCGGCACCCCGGCTACCCGGCTCGATTGGAGTGTGACCCTCGGGACCCTGGCAGCGAGCGCCGGCTTGGTAGGATGGGGCGGTTCTGTGGTAGCAGCCGGCAGCACCTTCGGCATCGTCTCTGCGGTGTTTGGCGCCGTCGGAGCCCTCATGGCTGCTGCTGACATTCGCCGCTATCTGAGGCCAGTCACGTCGGATTCTAAAGCGTGGCTGCTGCGGCACGTCCGAGGGTTCGGTGCCTCCTACATTGCCACCGTCAGTGCCTTCTCGGCAGTGAACCTGCATTTTCTGCCGGACGTCGTGCAATGGCTCTGGCCGAGCGTGATCGGGACGGTCATGATCCGGATGGCCGTAACGCGCATTCAAACGGGCCGGCCGCCACGGCGCGCAAACAAACGCGCATCGGAACAGCCGGCTCAACCCCGGGCTTGGGCGAAGCGGCCGGCGGAGCGCATTGCCCTACCATGAATGGCTACCGTGAATGGACGAGCTTTGGCAGCTCCTACCTCTTCGGCATTGATCCGTCGTTTACCTTCCTTCTACCCGTTGTCCCCTTCGCTCACCGCCACCCCCAACGTGGGGCTTGTTCCAGACGCGCCCTTGCCTTTCACGTCGCCATCCGAGCCGAGCTGGCTCCCCCTCGGGGTACGCTTCGCCCGCTACCTTCTTCTGCTGACGGTCATCGGCGTCGTGACGGGGCTAGCGGTGCTCGCAATGACGGCCTCTAGCTGGACGCTTCGAGGGGTGTACGTGTCGGTATCGTACGCCCTCGGGTATACGTATTTCATGGGGGTTGTCCTGCGAATCGGCGGATTGACATCGGACCGGTTTTTTCCCATCGAGAATCAGCGCAACGCGGTGCTGTACACGCTGGTGATTAGCGTGCTGACGGTCGTGTCGTTTCTGCTGGCGACCTGGGCACTGCCGATCATCTTTGGCCGGCCGGCCCTGTTTCCGACAGGCCAGGACCTCTTCGCGATAGGCACGGTAGCTTTCTCGGCGTCGATTCTCGTGACGGGTTACCTCGCGCTAGTTCGCTTCCGGCAACACGCGCAGAATGCCCAGGTCGAGACGGATCAAGCGCTGAATTTGGCCCGGGATGCCGAGCTTCGTGCGCTCCGTGCTCAGGTCGATCCGCACTTTCTGTTCAACGCGCTCAACACCATCGCCGCGCTCATCCGGACGCGCCCTGCCGAGGCCGAACGAGTCACGGAGCACCTCGCTGATGTGTTCCGCTACAGCTTGTCGGCTTCCGAGCAGCCGCTCGTTTCAGTGGGTGATGAACTGGCTGCCATCGAGACGTATCTCGACATCGAGCGCGCACGCTTCCCAGAGCGTCTGCACACGGTGATCGATCTTCCCGCCGGCCTGAAGCGTGTCCAGATTCCGAGTTTGAGCCTCCAGCCGCTCGTCGAGAATGCGATCAAGCACGGCGTGAGTCAGACCGATGGGCCGTGTACCGTTCGGATTGCTGGCAGGCTCGAAGGCGAGGCTCCAGAACGCGGCATCGTACGGTTCGAAGTCACAGACACCGGCCCTGGCCCGTCGCACCCGCTGCCGGTGTTGTTCGAGCGCGGGCATGGCCTTCGCACCCTCGATGAACGCCTCCGCCGGCACTTCGGCACCCACCTCGAACGGCTCCCCAACGGCTTCGCCTTCACCGTCCCCAAAAAGCCAATCAGCTAGCAAACGCCCCCTCGCTCAACCACCCAACCGCAAACCACCAAACCACATGCGTTGCGTTCTCGTAGACGATGAACCGCTGGCGCGCGAACGGCTTCGCTCGTTGCTCGCTGAGGCTGACGCCACCGTCGAGATCGTTGGCGAGGCAGCTTCGGGGCGGGAAGCGGTGCCGATGATCCACGAGCTGAAGCCCGAGGTCGTGTTCCTCGATGTCCAAATGCCGGTCTTGGACGGGTTCGATGTCGTCGATTTGCTCGCTCGGCCACGGCCGCACATCGTTTTTGTCACGGCGTACGATCAGTATGCCATCCGCGCTTTCGATGCACGGGCCATCGACTACCTGACCAAACCCGTCCGGCTCGAACGGCTGCGCGAGACCCTGCGCCGGCTCCCTGCTGAACCAACCGACGGCGCACTAGATGGTCTCCGGCCCGATGCTCCACTCGAACGGCTGGCCGTCCATGCCGGCCGGCGGCTGCGCGTCGTCCAAATCCCGGACGTGCAATACTTCGAGGCGCGGCACAAGCTCGTCTTCGCCCGCCTCAACGATGGCGAGTTCGCCGTTGACGCTACCCTCGAATCCCTCGAACGCCGGCTCTCCGGCACCTTCACTCGGGTCCACCGCGCCTACCTGGTCAACCTGAACGCCATCCGCGAGCTCGTCCCCACCCGCTCCGGCTACCAACTTCGCCTAACGGACGGCACCCCGCTCCCCGTCGCCCGCAGACGCGCGTCCAACGTTCGTAGGTTGATGAGTTGATGTGCAGTCATGAGGATGAGTGGAGGAGCAGATTTCGCTCTTCTACCCCTCTACATGACCACACTTCCACACCTCCACGTTCACCTGTACCAGTCCTCGTCTTCCTCGTCGTCGTCTTCCGGAGGGCTGAAGGAGGAGAACATGGAGCCCATGAGGTCGCTGTACTTGACATCGCTCTCGAGGAGGTCTTTGCCGAGCAGCGAGTGTTGGTGGAGACCTTCAAGGACCAGTTCCATCATGGAGGCCGTCTCGGCGGGGCCGTCGGGCTTGGAGAAGCGCTTGGCGACGTCGAGCAGACCATCCACCTGATCCAAAGCGCGCACGTAGGCATCGAACGGCAGGTTGGTCGATAGATCGACGCGGTTGCCGGACGCAAACCAGGCCAACACTTTGGCATAGGGCTGCCGGCCGTCCCCTTTCTGTGACGGATCTGGGAAGTAGTTCAGAAAGATGGACTTCACGGCCCGCCCGATGAGCAACCGTGCGACGTTCTGCGCGCCTTCCTGCTCGCCCTCGTACACAAGCTCGACTTTGCCGGTGATCGCCGGCTCGACGTGCGTCAGATCGCTGATGCGCACCGTCGTCTCGGCCTCACCGTTGACGAGCGCGCGGCGCTCAGCCGCAGACAACAGGTTTTCCAGCGCCGAACGGGTGAGCCGGACGGAGACGCCGGACTTCTGGTCGATGTACTCGCTCTTGCGCGCCTCGAAGGCAATCTGCTCGATGGTTTCCCGGAAGAAATGCGGTACGATGACATCCACATCGCCGTCCCGGTCTTGCCAGGCTTCCTGCTGGGTGATCTGCACGCCGAGATCAATCGTCTTCGGGTAGTGCGTGATAATCTGGCTGTCGATCCGGTCTTTGAGCGGCGTGATAATGCTGCCCCGGTTCGTGTAGTCTTCCGGGTTGGCCGTGAACACCATCACGATGTCGAGCGGAATCCGCACGTTGAAGCCCCGGATCTGAATGTCCGTCTCTTCCATGATGTTGAGCAGCCCCACCTGGATCCGAGGCTGCAAATCGGGCAGCTCGTTGATGCCGAAAATGCCCCGATTGAGCCGTGGGATGATGCCGAAATGGATGACCTCTTCGTCGGCATAGGTCAGTTTTTGCGTCGCGGCCTTGATGGGGTCGATGTCACCAATGAGGTCAGCGATGCTCGTGTCTGGCGTGGCGAGTTTTTCGCCGTAGCGCTCGTCTCGGGTGAGCCAACGGATGGGGGTCTCGTCGCCATGCTCGGCCACGATCTCGCGGGCACGCTTCGAAAGCGGGTTGAACGGATCGTCGTTGAGGTCCGTGCCGGCGATAGCGGGAACGAACTCGTCGAGGAGCGTCGGCAGCATCCGGAGCAGCCGGCTCTTGGCCTGGCCACGCAGCCCAAGGAGAATGAAATCGTGCCGGCCGAGGATCGCGTTCTGGAGCTGCGGGATCACCGTCTCGTCGAACCCAAGAACACCAGGAAAGACTGGCTCGCCGGCGCGCAGTTTTCGGATGAGATTGGCGCGCATCTCGTCCTTGACCGAACGGGCTGCGTAACCGCTCTCCCGGAGCGCGCCAAGGGTAGAAATCTGGGTGAGGTCGTCCGTCTGCCTCGTGCTCATGCCTGCGTAGTTGGAATCCATTTCAGCGGGCGGGGATGCACGCCGAGCCCCGCGTATCGTTCCGGCTTTAGCGTGGGTGGGTAGTGTGTAAATCCGTAGTATGTGTCGCGGCTTCACCACGAACTACACAGCACGGACCCACAAACCACGCGGACAGCTACGCGTGCGGACTTCTGCCTATCAACACCACCACCATGCGTCTCTTTCTACTATTTGGGTTCATTTTCTTGAGCCTGCTCTTCTTGCCTGTAACCGCGCAAGCTCAGACCACCATTCTCGTTACAAACACGGGAGACTCAGGCGTAGGCAGTTTGCGCAACGCGGTCCTCATCGCGAACAACGCGAGCGACTTGGTGACAATCCGCTTCGACCGGAGCCTGCACGGGTCCACCATCACGCTGACCTCCGCTCCACTCCAGGTCAACAGCGCCATGATCATCGCCGGCCCCGGTGCTGACCTGCTCACCGTGGATGCCGACGGGGCGCACCGCGTCTTCGAAGTCAGCACGGCCCAGCAGGCTACGATCTCTGACCTCACGCTGCGCAACGGATTCGGTACCGACCCGAACGATCAGACGCTGGGTGGCGGCTGCGTCCTCGCCCGAACGAACGCGCGGTTGACGCTCCGAGGCGTTCACATCACGGATTGCCTTACGGCCCTGACGACCTCAGCCGTCGAGCTTGCTCGGAACGGTGGAGCCGTCTACCTCCAGCCGGGCGCACGCGTGGACGTGTCCGACAGCACGATCGGCAACAGCACGGCTGGGGCGCACATCGGGCCGGCCAGTGAGGGAGGCAACGGCGGTGGCTTTTACGTCGCCGGCTCAGCAGAACTCGACCTGCTGCGGTCGACGGTGAGCGGCAACCGCGCCGGGACGTCGAACTCTAGCAGCGGTGGTGACGGCGGTGGCATCTACGTCGCCAGCGGTGGGCAACTCGAGACGACCTCCACGACGATTACCGACAACGCTGCCGGCCTGGGCTCGCCGCCCGGTGAAGGCGGTGGCGTCTACTTCGTCGGTGGAGGCACCGGCGGGGCTGCGACGAACCTTTTCAACACGATCCTCGCCGGCAACACCAACAGCGGCCTCACTCTTAGCACCCCAGACTGGGGCGGCGTCGCGAGCGCGTTCCCGTGCTCATCGACGCACACGCTCGTCGGCATCGACAACAGCAATGGCGGCGCGGCAGCCTGTGGCGAGCCCACAAATCAGGTCGGCACGGATGCCAGCCCAGTCGACCCGTACCTTGGCCCTCTGCAGGACAACGGCGGCACGACACCGACTCACGAACCGTTCGTTGACGAGTCTACGACCATCGACAACGGGTCATGCAACGGCGAGCGCCACGACCAGCGCTACCGCATGAACGGAGCTACTGATTTCCGCGAGTTCGACTACCTCGGCGGAACCTTCGGGACCACAGCGTGCGATATCGGTGCGGTGGAGTTCAACCCTACCGGAGACAGCTACGGCCCCTCGCTCCGGCTCACGCTCGCCCTTGCCGGTCCATATCTCGGCTCTGGGCAGCTCCGCACCACGCTCTCTGACAACGACCTCCTCCCGCAGGCACAACCCTACACAGGCCTCCCCTGGAACCACCTGCCTCCCCAGACCATCGGAGGAACCACTGGCGACAGCGGCGTGACCGATTGGGTGCTCATCTCCTTGATGGTGGGCGATCCGAATGACCAGCTCTATCTGGTCCGCCAGACCGCCGGCTTGCTCAAGACCGACGGCACCGTCATCGACCCGACCAACACGAGCGCCAACGGCCCGATCATCATCGAAGGTCTGGCGCCTGGTCCGTACTACATCCGCGTCGAGCACCGGAACCACCTTCCTCTGCTGAGCAACACGAGCCTCGGCCTGAGCACCTTCCCCACCAGCTTCAACTTTAGAGGCACGCTCGGCACGGTGTTCGGGACCAACGGCATGGTGCAGGTTGGCATCGGGCGGTTTGGAGCGTGGGCCGGCGAATCGGTCGTCAGCAACACGACTGACAACCAGATCACTCTGCAAGACCGCCCGGCCATCCAATCCACACCAACCCCCGGCTACTGGCCCGGCGACCTCAACTTCGACGGCGTCGTCGATGCAGAGGACGTGATCGACTACTGGGTCGAAAGCAACGGCGCAGCGCTGGGATGGGAATAGGCTCAACTCCGTTCGCGTAACGGGTAGCATGTGGACAGGTGGCAGGTGGTTCGTGATTGCGCCGCCCAGCCTGAGCAATCCACTTGCTACACGCCCACCTGCTACTTGCTAGGTCCTGACTGCGGACTCGCAGTCAAGACATCAAGGCGCGATTCATACCGGAGAGAGAACGTGCCGTAGACGGCTCGGAAGGAGACGATGCTGAACTCTAGACCGCCGGCCGGCAAGGGGCGTACGGCGAAGTCGATGGGGGTGTATTCGAGCAGGATCTGCTCTGCGTAGGAGTGGATGCGGAGGAGCTGGCCCGAGGGGTCGTACTCATCGATGCGAAGAATGCCGGGACGCAGGTTGAGGACGAAGAGCCGGCCGTCGGCCCAATCGGCACTGGAAATGAGGAGTGGGGCCTCGTCGACGTCGCCGAGCACGTAGGCGCGGCTGCGAGCCAGCATCGGGGAGTCGAATCCATTGAGACGGAGGGTGTCTCGCTGGCCGCCGGGGCGCAGGCGATCGACGACGGGGCGATAGGCAGAGAAGCTGTACACCGTGTTGCCGGCGAGTTCGAGCGGGCCGCGGTATCGCCACATTGGTCCGGGCAGCGGGATACGGATATCCTGATCGAGTGACTGCAAAAACCGCTCGCCTTCCTCGCCGGCTTGCTTGACCCAGGCGGCTGAATCCGTAATGGCGACGAACGTACCGAGCGCATCATCGCCGGCGGCGCCCATCGGTAAATCGGCAAAGAGCGGCCGAACGTTCCGAGCGTCTTCGATGAGCCGGACCGTCAAATCCTGCGGATCGAACACGGCGAGTGCGCTGTCGCGTTCTCCGGCCAGGTATGGGTACGTGAACCCGGTCAGCGAATCGACCGGCTCGAACGCATCATCCAGCACGAACACGTTGCCCCGCATCAAGTCCGTGACGTGCAGCCGGCCCTTTGCATCGTAATCGACCGTATTCAGGTACAACCCGGACGCCCATCCACCGTCGACCCGTGCCACTACCGAAAGAGAATCAACGCCCAGCTCGGTAGCCAGCGCCCGGGAGAGCGAGTCGACCGGGTACAGCTCAGTCGGCTCTGCGTTGCGCCCGAACACGCATCCGGAGAGCGTGAGCAAGGCCAGTAGGGCCAGGACACGCGAGCCTGCATCGCTCAGGTTCACCATCCGCGATTTCACCTCAGAGCCCATCTCCACTCTGCGGCGTCCGGTGCTTGGTCAGCCGAACCTCGTTTACCCCACCGCGCGTGGCATATTCCACCTCGTCCATGAGCCGGCGCATGATGTGCACCCCAAAGCCTCCGCCCTTGCGGCGCTTGACGGAGTGGTACAGGTTGGGCGGCTCGTAGGCGCTTGGCTTGAAGGCTTGCCCATGGTCCCGGATAATCACCCGGAAGGTCTCTGGGCCAATGCTGATCTCGACCTCGACGCGGCCCTGCTCGTCGCCCGAGTACGCGTGCCGGATCACGTTGCTGCACGCCTCATCGACGGCCAGCATCATCTGCTGAACAGCCGCAGCCGGAAAGCCGCTCGCTTCTGCGTGTTGGCGCACGAAGTTCCTCACCGCCC
This sequence comes from Bacteroidota bacterium, assembly GCA_038749615.1. GTDB lineage: Bacteria > Bacteroidota > Rhodothermia > Rhodothermales > DATKEJ01 > JBCDHV01. The sequence continues at coordinate 3,309 of JBCDHV010000080.1, read as the reverse complement.
CGAGGTTTCGGGTGGCGCTCTCGATGCTCATGCTATGGGCGCGAGGGCTCACGAGGTCGTGTGCGGTTCGGTTAGAAGAGCCTGATGGACAAGGTCAGTTGGTAAATTTGCTCACGGCTTCGTCTTCCGTCTTCAAGATGTCGAAGAGGACCGGAAAGCCGAGGAGATCGAATACGTTGAAGACTCGAGGCTGCAGCGCGGCGATCTTGATGTCGCCTCCTTGCTCACGGACCTGTTCGATGAAGGCCATGAACACGCCAAGGCCGGCACTCGATATGTAATCGAGCCCTGCGCCGTTGACGACGATGTAGTGCTGCTGGTTGTTTAGACAGTCCTCGATGGCTGCCTCGAAGTCGGGCGCTGTGTGCGCGTCGAGCTCGCCGCTGAGGTCCAGCACCCGCACGGGCGCCGGCCCGGCGGTTACGGGACGTTCACGGAAGGCCACACCGAAGTTGCTCATACGTTCTAGTCAGGGTTCGCGGACGGGCTCGTCCGTTCGGGTTCAGGTTCTGGCGTGGCTTGGCCGTCGCCTCCATCAGAGGCAACCGAGGGGCCGGCCCACTTCACGACGAGCAACGTCATGTCGTCGTCGTACGCCGCACCGCCAATGAAGCCGTTGAGGTCGCTCAGCAAGGCTGCGTGCAGGGTGTGGGCGTCCTGCTTCCGGTTGCGGCACAAGGCCTCGATGAGGCGGTCGTATCCGTACTCTTCGCCGGCTTCGCTGCGGCTCTCTACCACGCCGTCTGTGTAAAGTACGAACGTATCGCCTGGTTTCAGAGCGATGGTTTCCTCTCGGATCGTCTTGCGGAAGACAGGGCCGGCATCGAGGCCGAGGCCCAACCCGAACGGGCGGAGGTAGCGCGGCTCGCCATCGGATCCGGTCATGGCAATCGGGCAGTGGCCGGCGCGGGCCAGCGTCAGGCTTTGCTTTTCCAAGTCGAGCAGCCCGTACACAACGGAGATGAACACGTTGTTTTCCAAGGTCGCATCGAGCGCTTCGTTCGCGTGCGCCAGGAACTGCGCCGGCTCAGGAGCCAGCCGGCTCAGCGATTGAAAGACGCCCTTGAACGCCGCCATGTAGAACGCCGCCGACGCGCCTTTGCCCGATACGTCGCCAACGATGAAGGCCCACCGGTGCGCATCGATCTGGCGCACGTCGTAGTAATCGCCACCGACCTCATTGGCCGATACGTTGGAAACGGCGAGCGCCACGCCGTCGATCTGTGGCAGACGTTGCGGCAGAAGCTTTTCTTGGACCTCGTGGGCGATGGCCCACTCCCGGCTCAACCGTTCCTTTTCGAGCCGTTCCTCGAAGAGACGCGCGTTGTCGAGCGCGAGCGCAACTTGGTCAGCGTAGGTGTTGATGGCCGTCACATCGTCTTGCTCGAAGCCCTGGGAAATGTCTTTGCTGACGAAGAGCGCGCCGAGCAGTTCATTGCGGGCGACCAGAGGCGCAACGAGCAAGCTCTCGATTCCGTCGCCGGGCTGCGCCTTGATCCGGTGATCCGTGCCGGCCAGATTGAGCAACACCGAGCCTCGGTTCTGCCACGCATCGTCTGTGAGGGCGTCTGTATCAACCCAGGCTTCGACCTGGGCCGGCATGATGTTACGCGTAGCGGCCACGCGGGGCCGGAGCGTACCGGCCTTGGCGTCGATGAGCGCCAACCAAGACGACTTGCCCATCCCCGCCTCGACGGGGGCGGCAACGATGGTCGCGACGAGCCGTTCGAGGCTCATGACCTCGCCTGTGAGCCGGCTCACACTGTGCAGGGCTTCGACTTCGCCAGCTTTCTTCTCAAAATCGACCGTGGTAGGCAGGTGGAAGAGCAGCGAGAGGAACGTCGTGACGCAGTAGAGCACCGTGAAGACAGCCGTCAGGAGCACGAATGTGTTTAGGGGATAGCTGTACACCCGCGCGAACGGGTAGCTGTCTGCCGGCCCGAGACCGCCTTCCGGTACCGCGATCAGGTGGACGAGCGCTCCGAAAATGGCCGCCGCCAGCACGATCGTCAGCATCTTGTCCCGAAAGCTCAGATTGACGATCCACGACAACCGGAACGAGTTCGCCACCATCAACCCGACGGCCGTCCCAATCGCCATCCCAGCCAAGATGCCAGGTACCGTTGCTCCATCGACGGCCAAGTCAGAAGGGTCTGGCGTTGTCGTGAACGCAGCCGCCAAACCCATCGCGATGAGCATACCGTACCAGAGGCGGATGCTTCGCTTCGTCCGCTTGAACAACACGAGTCCCTGGAGACGGACCAGGACGAAGAAGGCAAAAAGCGCCTGAAGCGTGCTGAGCACCACCATCTTCGTCACCGTCCCGATGTCCGTCGGGAAGCCGAATTCGATGTCGTAGATGCCCCGAGCGCCGAACGATGGGATCAAGAAAATCATCCCGTACAGCAGCGCAGACATCAGCGCGATGCCCCAGAACACGCGCAAGGGCCCCAGCCGAATGCCGGCGTAGACGTGGGCGAAGTACGCATAGGTCAACCCGTAGCAGGCCAGAACCAGCAAATGGTAAAGAGCCGACGCGAACGGCGTCACGGGCAACCCGAGAAGGGCGTACGTCGCGTGATAGGACAGCACCGACAGATACAGTACACCAACGGTCACGTACACAAGTACGCGCCGCAACCTCGTGCCAAACAAGGCCTCACCCCAGGCCGTCGACCAGCGAGCGGGCGTCAGAAGTTGGTAGAATGGTGTATTCATGGGAGAAGCGTGCCAGCGCTAAGATACGCATCCCTTCCCGACGTTGTTGCGTCTGGCTCACTGCGTCCGTGTAGTGTGTTGTGAGTGGGTCTGTGGCGCGTGGGGGATGCGTAGGGGAGCCGCTGGGTCCACAATCAGCCACGTACTACCGACGACGAATCCACCCACAACACACCACGCAACTACACCCCCTGTCTTCCCGTATACGCCCGCTGCTTCACCAAACCTTTGGCCGCTCTTCCGCTTCCGCACATGCGCTCCAAAACTGTCAGCCGGCTTCTACTCGGTGCTCTCGTCGCTGTGACGGGTCTCGTTGCTTTTAGACTTCTCGACGGTCCGGCGATGCCCAACGGTACGGTCGTCTGGATGAACGACCTGAAGACGGACGCTCTGAAACGGTCCACGTTTGAGGTCGGCACTGAGGGGACGGTCGTCGCTGTCGAGGGCGTCGGCTCGTTCCAATCGAGCACATCGCTGGCGGCCTACGGATGGATCGTTCGGCGGGAGACAGGCGAGTTGGTTTGGTCCATGAAGCCAGAAACGGTGGAGCAGGGCAAAGGCTCGCTGGCGCGGATCGTGGACGAGGTTCGG